>CAYHJZ010000075.1:0-4569 GCA_964357115.1 uncultured archaeon
GAAAAAAAAGAAGAACAACTCGAATGCCTCCTGGAGAATCACTTTTTTCAGCACCATGAAGCCGCACCCCTCCAATCGGTGCCAGCGGTGGATCGCACGCGCTGGAGTGCGGGAAAACGCGCCCGCGCAAATGAAAACACGTGGAAGACCCTACTTGAGAATGAAGGAAAGTGCGCGTGCTGCACTCCCCACTCCCCCTTCGAGGCTCACATTCAAAACGGAAGCACGGCGACGCTCACCATCACGCAAGATGGCGTGTACATTCACACGAAGAATGAAAAAATCAGCCAAGAGTACCACCATCATTTTCCCGGGAAAGAAAAACGATTTGCGCGCGCACGCGAATGGGGACTTATGACTCCCCCGCTCGGACCGTTTTTTAGAGGAGAGAAAATAATCCTCCCGCTTCAGGAGGCGCGCGAGGCGCATGAAAACGGATTAGGAAAAATAGACTGCCCGCCGACGCAAACCAAATGGTATTGCCGGAATCAAAAAAACACTCTGCAAGAATTACGGGACACGCTCAAGGAACGCTACCGTCTCCACGACACGCGAAAACAAGTGGCACTCCAACCCTACGTTTCGCAATACCAGCTGGCCTACACCCTTCATGAGTGGAAGTCCCCCGAAATTGCCCTCCGGGAAAAAGGAACCCACCTCCTGCATGAATGGGAGGCAAGCCTACCCCTCCACCTCCAAAATAACCCCACACGGTGGCGCAGCGGCGAATGGGCCCACGCCCTCGAAAATAGCGCGGAATAAGGGAAAAGAGCCCTCCCCTCGACAGCGCCTTTTTATAGGTTTCTCCGCGGGAATCTGTATTCAGGAACACCCATTCCTAGCCGGTGAATTCACCCATGCACACGATGACCCGATTCGAAAAAACGCGCATTATTGGCGCACGCTCCCTCCAACTCGCGTTCGGAGCCCCCGCCCTCATTGATGTCAAAAAAATCCTCACGCCCTACGATGTGGCCCGAAAAGAATTCGACGAAAAAGTCATCCCCCTTACCGTTATCCGAAATCTCCCGAATGGAGAACAAATTAGAATTGAGGTGAATTAAACATGGGAAAATCTGTTCCGAAAGGAATCAAAAGTAAAGCCCGCGTCCTCATGGCGCAACAACCCGAAACCTTCGGCGGCGAATTCGAAAAAAACCAAGAAGGAATCCGATCCTTCCGATTGCCTTTTAGTAAATGGACGACGAACGTGATGGCGGGATTCATCACGCGACACCAGAAGCGAATCGTTCAAGCGCAAGAAAAAGAAAAGAAAGCCAAAGAAGCAAAAGAAAGCGTCATGAAAGACGCGCCGGGAATTGAAAAAGCCAAGAAACCCCGCGTGAAGAAAACCAAAGAAGAAACCGCAGCAGAAGAGACAACAGTCGAATAAACTGCTGCCATTCAAGGGTTTCGTTCCTTGATCCCGAGGTAGGGTTATCTGCGATAACCCGTCTTTTTTCTGTTTTTTATAAAAAGTCGAACTATACCACGCGCGTCCCGATATCAATCACTCGTTCTTCCGGAAACGTCGCCCCATCTTCATCCTTTTGACGATTCATCACATACAACGAACCCGTGGCCGCGCGTTCAATCTCAGGAGAGTGCGTGATCACGAAGACCTGATCCACTAAACCCGGCAGACGCTCTCGGAGTAAGGAAGACAAGGAAGCCACGGATTTGGAATCCAAATTATGCGTAGGCTCATCTAAGATAATCCAACTCAACTGACGCGTGAGCACAAAGGCAATGGCCATACGCAACGCTAACGCCGCCGCGCTGCGCTCTCCCCCGGATAAGGTGGACTCGGCCGGAATCCACGCGCCACTTCTCTCTCTCAGCGTAAGGACGTAGTCGTTATCCTGAACCAACACTTTCGCGAGCGTGAAATCCTGATACGGATACAAAGCAGGCCACAACTCCGTGAGCGCAGCATTAATGGCCTCGACGACTCCCTCGCGGAGCTGCTGTTGCGTGTTGACTAACGCACTCGAAAACACGCCTAAGGATTCCTCCACCTCACTATACCGCGAAAACAAGGCAGCGGTCTCGTCGCGCTTGGATAAAATAGACTCAGCCGTGGAGACCCGACCTTCGAGCTCACGTTCCATCTGAATCAACAAGTCGTGTTCACGAAGCAAGGCATTCCACTCGGACTCAAAACGCGACCATTCATTCGCGCACGCATCCAAGTCCTGTCGCGGAGAACCTAACTGAGATAATGCCCCTTCATCGTGGAGAATAGACTCCTTCACGCGCGCGTGGTGCGACTTTTCTCCGGCCTTTTCGGCGCAGCGTTAAAAGTACACGGCTTGAGAACGGAGCGCATCCAAGACGGACTCCTCGACTAACGGAATAGAACTCAATTCTTTTTCCGAGACGACTTTTTCACTCTCGGCACGCGTGAGTTCGTCCAGAATACTCTGCCCATCCACGCACCGCACGCGAAGCTGCTCCTGCTCACTCAACGCGGCATCCAACCCCCGCAACACGGTTAGGATTCCCTGCTCTTCGACTAACAACGCGGCGCGTTCTTTCTGCGTCGCACCTTTCTTGGATTCCAACTCGCTCATCTTTTCTTTCGCCTTTGCGAGCATGGACGCACGATGCGCCTCGGAGACTTCTTGTTTACACGAAGAACACACCCCACTCAACGCGTGCGCTTCCGTAGACTCGGATGAAATTTCTCGAAGTTGGGTTTCGAAAACACGAATGAGGGATTGCGCATCCGAGATCGATTGTTGGGCCCCACGCTGCTTTTCGACTAACTCTTTTTTCTGTTCGCGAAGAAGGTGCAGCTGCGCATCAATAGAGGGGAGTGACACTCCCTGCGTTTTAGACACCCATTCTTGCTTTCGCGTTGTCAACAACTCGACGCGCTGCGCGCTGCGATGAAACTGCAACTCGGCGCCGCGACGACGCTCGCGATGAAGGAGCAAGGACTTCAACTCCCCCTCGACGCGACTCTTCTCCCTCGTCAACGACTCCACTGGATGAGCGATCCATTCCGGGTGCTGGCGCGTGAATGAATCCAATTGCTCCGAGAGAGACCGCTCTACTCCTCTGTTGGAATGAATACGCCGCTCGATTTCTTCCGCACGCGCGACTTTCTCTTTACACGCGGCTAAACGGGATTGTAACACGCGCTTAACCTCGCCTCGCGATTCTTTTTGTGCCGCTACTTCGGCTACTTTTTGTCGATGCGCCATGAGACGAAAACGGAGCTCGTTCACATCGTGCTGCTGCAACACGGCATCCAACTGCGCGAGCGAATGACTTACTCCCTCGCGAGACTTTCTAAAATGATTCGCGAGCACGCCGGCGTTGGAACGAACCACTTCATATTTTTGCAAATCCAACAACTCATCCAACTTCTTCTTGCGCTCACTCGGATTCAACTTGAGAAAATAATCCACTTGATTCTGCTCCGAATACACGGCGCGAGAAAACAGCTCATACGAGACTTGCAACTCCTGCTCAATACGCTCGGTTACTTGATTCGGCTTCGGACCCGCCACGAGCAAGTCGCCCACGTACAAACGCCCCTCGTTCGTGCCGGACTTTTTCACAATGCGTTCCACGCGATACTTAGTATGGCCTACCGAAAAAGAAACCGAGACCTTCGCCGTGTCCGCGGGGAAAGGTTTTCGCATAAACAAATCATTCGTAGAAATTCGCCTATTCTGAAGCGCGGGAAACGTGCCAAACAAACCATAACATAACGCATCCATGACGCTGGACTTGCCCGAACCAATGACACCCACCAGTACATTCGTCCCCTTGCGAAAATTCAACGTGGAGCGATGGTGCGTCTTCCAATTTTCGAGAGAAATAGAGTCAATCATGGCGATCGCCATGATTACGGCGCTCAAGCATAAAAGAAAACGGTTTGAAAACCGCCAAAGAAAAAGAAAAGAAAAAAAAGAACTATACGAGCGTCATACCCTCGACTTCCACGCTTTCCACGGAAGGGAGGCCTTCGATCTCTTTTGTCAATAATTCTAAGGCATCGTCTTGTTTTTCAGGAATAATATACCCGGCTTTCAAGACCACGACGCCAAAACCAATAGGGAATTCTTGAACGTCCTTACAATCGCCATTCGCACAGGCGCGAAGTTCTTTCTTCGTGACTTCTAAATCTTCCATGTCGCGAGGATTAACCTTGAAAATGATAAACGTTTTACCCATGGAAAAAAACCTCTAAAAGAGGGGCTTACGGCCCCGTGTAAATAGAACCGTCTTCTTGGACGCACGTATAGGGCTTTCCCGACTCTCGGCAGTGGCGGCAACGAACGATGCTCACCTTCACATTACCCGGGCACGGAAACTCGACAAAATCGCTCACCACAAAGGTGTTACAGGAACTACAGGACTTCATACACAGAAAAGGCTGGCTGAATGTTTAAAAAAGAACCGGGGGAACCCACCCAAAACAGGTTCTACGGCCAAATAACGGCGTGGTTTAATACCTTTCCAATCCCAAAATAGACCAAATAAAAGGATACGGCTGGTCCCGCATCTCGCCCCTTTCGCTGGGCGGGAACGAAGGCCTACCTGAGGGATCTTACC
>CAYHJZ010000076.1:0-3944 GCA_964357115.1 uncultured archaeon
TTTCGGAGAAGGGATACCCAATCTTGTCGCTGTTTTCTCCAGTAATTTCGCTCGTTAAAAGAGTGGTGCAGCCGATTTCTTTCAGACGATTCACAAAATCGTACACGACATGACGGAGTACTCCATTCTCGGGAATCCACACGCTAAACGCGGTAATCGAATCAATCACAATTCGTTTGGCGTCAATGCTGTCCACCATTTTCGTAATAATCGCGAGTTCTTTTTCCACGTGTTGGCGAATTTCGTCTCCTCCGGATGCTCCTGAGAGGTTGAGTCGGTAAATCTTCATGAGGTTCTTGTCTTGCAGCGTCTTGATGTCCCAGGAAAAAGATTCCATGTTCCACGTAATGTCGCGCAAACCCGTTTCGAGCGTGACGTAGAGTCCGGGTTCCTCATACTGGCGTGCTCCTTCGTAGATGTATTGCATGGCAAAAATAGTCTTTCCCGCTCCGGGTCCGCCACCGAGTAACACGGAGGCGCCTTCCGGGATGCCTCCTTGAATGAGTTCATCAAATCCTGGAACGCCGGTGCTGACTCGTCTCATACGCGAACCATTCGTTTTCGCTTAATAACTCTTTCCCAAACCACGCAGGGTGGTAGCTAGAATCGTTCCATTTGGCACGCGGTGCACACGCTGGTTTGTTTTTCCTTTTTGGTTTTTAGGAGGTTGTCGCAGTGCACGCACAATTCTGCCGTCTTTTTTCCTTTCTTAGGCGTCTTTCCCCGCGAGGAGTGAGGCGAAGGCCCTAGCATTTTTTTGAGTTGTTCGATGAATCCCATTCTCAACCCAGGTTTTACCCATTAATATACCTTCTTTTTTTCCTCGAGAGGGTTGTTTTATTTAGGCAGGGGGTTCTATTTTTTGCATGGCTTCTTCCAAGAAAAAAGGTCCTGCCGCGCAGCATTCGGACGATGAAGACTTTGCAGGCGTGGATATTATTGACACGGATGTTCAGCTCACTTCCTCGGACGATTTGGTGGGTCTCATCGACCAGCCTGCGTGGAAAACCATTCTCATCTCGTTGGTTAAGAATGAGAAGATGGACCCGTGGAACATTGATGTAAAAGATTTGGCGAAGAAGTATCTTGAAAAGATTCGTGCGCTTCAGAATACGGATTTGCGTCTCCCCGCGAATGCGATTTTGGCGAGTGCTATTTTAGTGAAGTTCAAGGCGCGCACGCTCCGATTTCCTTCCATTGAAGAGGCCGACGAGGTAGAATGGAAGTCCCTCCTCACGGAGGAACAGTTGCTGGGGGGAATCATGCCCGAGTTATTGTCTCCCGGTCTCTCGCGTGATGGGAAAGTGACGCTGGATCAATTGGTGGAAAGTATTGAAGCGATTATGGAGCGCACCAAGAGCAAGGTGCAGAAAGAACGCGATAGGAGTGATCGTCCGGCGTTTGCATTGCCGTTTGGCTCCATGAATTTGGAATCCAAGATGCAAGAAATGTTGAACATGTCGCTCGAGTATATGGACGAAACCGGTCTCGCGCGTTTTTCTTCCATGATGCATGCCAAACCTCCTACCGAGATTATTGAGTTCTTTCTCTCGTTGCTTTTTTTAGTAAATGAGCGTAAGCTGAATGCGTGGCAAGAAACACTGTTTGGAGAAATCTTTATTTCTAAACCCGGAAGCGAACCCCTCGAAACGGATGACAAAGCGGAGACTGAATCGAATGAGTCGGGAACACATTCGAACGTGCACGATTCGGGAAATGATTTTTCAGAGGAAGAAAAATCGTAGCGTGTCTTGTATTTGGGCACTCGCGATTGCTTTTCATGCGGAGTCTTATATAGTCTCTTTTTTTCTCCCGTAGTATGACCATTCGTTCCCGCACGGCTTCGAAATCGTCTTCCTCTTCTCGTGTTTCGTCGTCGACTCCTCGCGTTAAAGCGCAGGGCGGCGAGTGGATTCGCGATATCATTCTTGGTGGCCAAGATGGGTTAGTGAATGTGTTGGGAATCGTGTTGGGTGTTTCCGTCGCGACGAGCGATGTTCGTATTGTCATTGTGGCGGGTCTCGCGGCCATGTTTGCCGAGGGTGTTTCGATGGGAGCCGTCGCCTACACGTCCAGCAAGGCGACAATTGAATATTACAATCGCGAACGCGCGAGGGAATCGAAGGATCTGGCGCGTCATCCTGCGTTGAGTCAAGGTATCATTCGTGCTCTCTATCGTGCCAAGGGTTTTTCGGGCGAGTTGCTAGAAAAAATTGTTCAAAAACTTACATCAAAAAAAGAACGATGGTTAGACGTGATTATGGAGGAGGATCTCAAACTCTCGCGTCCTAAAGAAAGTCCGACGGAGTCGGCGATCACGGTGACGATTGCCGCCATCGCGGGAGCATTTTTCCCTATTGTTCCGTACTTCTTTCTCCCCATTTCTACTGCTCAATGGGTGACAGTCGTGTTTTCGTTGCTCGTGTTGTTTATCGCGGGCGCGTTGAAGGGTCGTTTTACTCAGGTCACGTGGTGGCGTTCGGGAATTGAACTCGCCGTCATTGGTACGGGTGCCGCGCTCGTGGGCTTTGCGATTGGATCCATTTTTAGCATTCCTGTCGTATGATCCTTTTCCCTGCAAGCGCATTCTTTTCTTCTTCGTTTAGCACGGATTTATATTCCAAGAATCGTCTTTTCGTATCATGATGCTCTCGCTCACGGGTTTTACGATTACGGGAATGGTGGGCGCGGTCATTCATGTTTTGTTCATCGCGTTTCTCGCGTTGTTTTTGTCGATCATGATTTATTGGTTTAATCGCACGGGTAAAGTTCCTTCATTGAAGATTATTTTCAAAATCATTGTGCTTTCTACTCTCGCGTTTCCTCGAATATTTTTTCATCGAATTAAAACCGCGCCGCGGCGATTGTTGCATCGCGTACATCCTAAGAAGTTTTCTCCTGCGACCGCGTACCCTGCACTCGCGTTTGACGCATCCAAGAGCGGGATGAAAAAAAATAAGTCGCGAACCCGTGTGGGCTCCGCGAGAAAAAGATAGCTTTATTTCACAAGTGCGCTTCGATTTGTTTCTTGAGCGCCGCTTTGGGCATGAGTCCAATCACGCGTCCCACTTCTTTTCCGTGAGAGAAAATAATGAGGCAGGGGATGCTCGCGATTCCCATGTCGGAGGCAATGTCCGGGTGCGCGTCAATGTCTATTTTGGCAAACGTGAGTTTGGCTTTCATTTCCCCTTCGAGTTCTTCAAAGATAGGGGCAAGCATCTTGCAAGGTCCGCACCATGCGGCCCAAAAGTCTACAATAACAGGTTTCTTCGCCTTCAATACCTCGTTCTCAAATGATTGTCCGGTTAAATCGTGCACCATGCGTTCCATCCTCCGTATTTCACGTACAATGAATAGGTTTTTGACTTAAAATACCCTACATTGTTTCATGTCCTCGCCCCCTTCCTTGCGTCTCATTGCGCATATTGACATGGATGCTTTTTTTGCTTCCGTGGAGCAGCGCAAGCACCCGGAGTGGGGAAACGATCCCGTGCTCGTGGGCGTGTTCACCGGCCGATCGGAGGATAGTGGGGTCGTGAGCTCGGCTTCCTATTCGGCGAGAAAAATGGGGGTTCGCGCGGGTATGCCTATTTTTCAGGCGAAGAATCTTTGTCCCTCCGCGCACTGGGTTTCGGTGAATCACGCGGAGTATTCAACTATCTCGGAACAAATCTTTACGCGATTGTTCTCCTTCGCGGATGTCGTGGAGCTGGCGTCCATTGATGAGGCGTATGCCGATCTTTCCATCAAAGCCAAGGGCGATTTTTCAGCTGCCGAATCCTTGTTGCGCGAGTTTCAAACCCTCGTGAAGAAGGAGTGGGGTCTTTCGTGTTCCGTCGGGTTGAGCGTCAATAAGCTCGTGGCCAAAATGGCGTCGGATGCCCGCAAGCCCGCCGGTTTTACGGTGGTTCATCCGGATGAAGTATCTATGTTCTTGGATCCTC
>CAYHJZ010000076.1:3954-4372 GCA_964357115.1 uncultured archaeon
ATCAAAGCGCTACTAGGAGTGGGTCCGAAGACGCGGGACGAGTTAAAGGAGAAAGGAATCGAGACCATCCTTGATATTCGCCGCGCGGGGTTGTCGGATTTGGTCAAATGGCTCGGAACGGCGAAGGGGAATTACCTTTTTGCGGCGTCGCGGGGAATAGACGCGGCTCCCCTCGATCCGAATCGGGAGCGCAAGCAGCATTCACGCATTGTCACCCTCCTCCAAGACGCACAATCTTGGACGGATGTTGCTCCTCGCGTCCACGACCTCGTGGAGTTGGTTTGGTCCGAAACCGCCGAAAAGGGGCAGTTTTTCACTCAATTGGGCGTGCTGGCGATCTCTTCCTCCTTGAAGCAATATTCTAAGTCCAAATCCCTCACCGTTCCATGCGCCACTAAAGAACAATTCTCGGGGGAAA
>CAYHJZ010000077.1:0-4304 GCA_964357115.1 uncultured archaeon
GGCGCGAATGTTTCGCGGGACGGAGGTGTCATCGAGTAACCCATCCATGAGTTCGGCGATGGCCGCGACGTCTTTCTTGACTTTTTCCCAGTCTACTTTTTTCTTGGGCATGGTTCATCATTCCCTTTTTCAGACAATTTAAGGAGTTATCGCCGTGTCAAGGCATGACACCCAATGAGAGAGTGCTACATCGAGTAAGAGTTTTCAAGTATTAAAGGGCGTCCCTTGCGTTCTTCCGAGAAAAGACGTGAACGCGTTTTATCGTGCGAATCCGAGGGCGCGCCAGAGTTTGTCTTTGAGCGTGCTTTCCATTCCTTCTCCTTCACGCACCGCGTCCATTCCGAAGAGGGCTTGCGCGGCTTGGACTTGCTCATCCGTCGCCACGTCGCATTTGTTGATGACTTGGACAAAGGGCACAGTGAATTGTTTGCGCAGGTTTTCGTAGAGTTGGTGCTGCTGCTCGAGCGAGTACCCCGCACGCGGCGTGGGGTCGATGACGAATACGATGCATGTAGCTAAGTGTTTCAATCCCGAGAGGGCTTTCTTTTCAATAGGATTCCATTCGCGGTTGATTTGATCGAGCAATCCGGGCGTGTCCATGGCTTGAATCTCACGATAACGCAACGAGAAGTATCCGAGTTGCAACGATTTCGTCGTGAAGGGGTAAGCCGCAATTTTGGCTTTGCTTTTAGTAATGCGCGTAAGAAGGGTGGTTTTTCCCGTGTTGGGAAATCCTGCAAAAACAAGCGTAGGAATGTCGGTTCGAATGTCGGGAACTTCCTTGAGTTGGTGGTTGGCTTCCTTGAGCACTTCGAAGTTGGCCTTGAGACTTTTCATGATGGAGGCACATCGTCCGAAGTAGCGCGCGGTTTCTTTTCGCATGTGCTCAATGGCGTCCGGCGCGGGTTTGTAGATGGATTTCTTGGCTTGAATGAGTTGTTTCTTCAAGAGTTTTCGCACACTCACGATTTGTGACGCGGCCTGCTTGACCTTCCCCACTTGAATCGTCTCGGGGAGCAATTCCTGGTAGAAAAGAGACATTTTGTCGATTCGCGGAACCGAGATTTCCATGTGGTTGAGTTGCTTGTCCAAGTACTCGTAGAAGAGTTCCATTTTTCGGAGGACTTTGTCCTTGCGGTTTTGAATCGCGCTTTTTCGCGTGCGTTTTCCGAGGGCGTTTTTTCGGGCGTGCGTGAAGGCCTGTTCGACGAGCTTCTCCGGGCTTTCGATAGAGTAGAACTGCATACTAATTCTCGGGGGACGCGTGTTTATAATGGGGGCGAATCCTCTCCCAGAATCAAAAAAGCCGATTAATAAGGGTTTTGTTCCCTTCATTCCAACGAAGGTGTCCCCGCGTGAAAGGCTTTTCGTTGTACGATCGTAATTACAAGCGGCTCATGATTCTCCCCGCCGTCCTCATCGTGGCGTTTTTGTTTATCATTTTTGTCTCCCCCGGCGTAACATTAGGATTGGATTTTGCGGGCGGGACGCGCATGATTGTGAGCACGGACGCATTGCACGAACAGCCGGTGAAGGATTTGTTAGCCCAATTGTGGTTGCCGGATGTGAAAGTCACGATTGTGGAAGGGCCGTTTGGCGAGAGTGCGCGTATTGAGTACGCGGAACCCAAGAATTTGGCGGAGGCGCGCGCGACATTAGATCAAGCGATTGCCGCCAAGGACGATAATCCCACGCTGGCACAATCATTGTTGAAGGACGCCGCGAGCAAGTTGAATGCCCCCGTTCCTGCGGGAACGATGAATGAGCAAATTTCTCAAGTCTCGCTTGCCGTGAGTAATGCGGGAGCCGCGCTCTCCACGCAAGTGCAGGAAAGCATCGTGAACACGTTTGCGTTACCTCCAAATACGCCGTTCACGATTGAGCAAGTCACTCCCACGTTTGGAGCGAGCTTCTTGGCGAACACCATTTACGTGGCCATGGTTTCCATCCTCTTGCTCACGGTGGTTATTTTCATTTTCTTTCGAGAACTCATCCCCGCTCTTGCGGTAGTCGAAGCCGCATTGTTTGACATTCTGGCCGCGGTCGCCTTACTCACGTTGTTTGGTTTTTCGATTACGCTTTCCGTCGTCGCCGCGCTGCTCATGCTCGTGGGATATTCCGTTGACACCGATATTTTACTCACAACAAGAGTGTTGAAGCGAAAAGACAAGAGCGTGTTAGAACGCACGAATGAAACCCTCCTCACGGGACTCACCGTCACTTCCACGTTAATGGGAGCCGCTGCCGTCATGTTGATTGTTTCATGGTCCGCGCAGATGACGACGATTTTTGAGATCTCGGCAACTATTTTGTTAGGGTTGATGGGCGACTTGGTCGCCACGTGGTTTACGAATGCCCCCATCCTGTTGTGGTATTGGGAACGAAAGCACGGTTCACTGGAGGCCGCCGCATGACCGAGAAAAAAGTCACTCCGTTGACGCGAAATTGGAAAGTTATCTTGTGGGCCATTTTCTTAGTGGGAAGTCTCGCGCTCGTAGTGAATGTGAATTTTGACAACGGTTTTCACGTCGGACACAACCTCAAACTCGGTAGCGAGTTTTCCGGCGGAACATTGTTTCAGTTGCAATTAGCCGAGCCCGCGACCCCGGATCAGATGCAAGATATTCGCTTCATTGTGGAGAAGCGTTTGAATCCGAATGGGTTGCGCGACGTGACGGTGTCAAATACGGGGAATCAGATTGTCCTTGCTCAAGTCGCGGAAACCGATCCCGCGGAAGTGGAGAAATTACAAAACGTGTTGTTGAAGCAAGGTCGTTTTGAATCGTTTTTGAATGGAGAACTTATTTTTGACGGGAGTCAAATTGTGCAAGTCGTCGAGAGTGCCGCGCAGGGTTTTGGCGCCCAACCCTCGGGAGTGGGAGACGGGTACATTTGGACGCTTCCTTTCTTGTTGAATGATACAGCCGCGCAGAGTTTTGCCGAGAAGTCGTTTCATCAGTGTCCCCAAACGGGTTTTTCGAGCGGGCAGCCTTCGTTTGATTGTGCCGCCACGTACTTTTTCATCGATCGCCCCACCAGTGCGCTCGTCGTATATCCGCAGGACGTTCGTTCGCGCGATAGTGGGAAGATTTCAGGATTGTTGTATAGTTTTCCTGAAGACACGACGATTTCCGAATTGTTGTCGAACGCGAATCTTAATCTCATTGAGACGGATGCGAATGGAACGCTTTCCAGCGCGCAGTTGGAATTACTTACCAATCCCGGAAGCGAGATTACTTCTATTGTGATTCCGGATTCGTTGAGCGAAGCCGTGGTGAGTCAGATTACTGCAGTTTCAAGTGTGGAAGTCGTCATGCTTCCCGAGTCGAGCGAGCACGCGTGGATTGTGAACGTGTCGGGCTTGCGCGACATTATTAGTTTGTCCCCCACGATTACGGGAGATAGTCCCTTCATTTCCGACGTGAAGGATGTCAAGCCCCTTTCTTTTTTGGTGATTACGGGCGGCGCAGACTCCGCCGAAGAGGCGAAGTTTCGCTTGGATGATTTGCGTATTTTGTTGAAGAGCGGAGCGTTGCCCATTCCCATTGTTTCAATTAATCAGCAAACCGTTTCCGCGGAATTGGGAGAACAATTCCTCTCGAACGTGTGGATCATGGGACTCCTCGCCTTTCTCGTGGTGTCGTTGATCGTGTACATCCGCTACCGCGAAATGAAACTCGTGGTTCCGTTGGTGGTAGTAGGTTTGTCCGAAGTCGTCATGATTTTAGGCTTCGCAGCGTTGGTGCAGTGGAATTTAGATTTGGCTTCCATGGCGGGAATTTTGGCCGCGGTGGGAACGGGAGTCGATTCCGAAGTGATTATGACGGATGAGATTCAGCAGGAGAAGCACCTCCAGAGCGAGCACCGCGATGAGAAGGGATGGGCAGATCGGGCGAAGCGTGCGTTCTTCATTGTTTCCGCTTCCGCGAGCACAGGAATTGCCGTCATGCTCCCGTTGGTTATTTTGGGTTCGGGTATTGGAAAGCTCTCGGGCTTTGCCTTGACCACGATTGCCGGCGTCCTGTTGGGAGTGTTGATTTCTCGCCCCGCGTTCCAAGAAATTATTAAAACGATTTTACGACCGCAAGGACACGAACACGAAGGGCATCACGCGCACGAGAAAGTAGAAAGTGCGCAGTGAAACTCATCCAAATAATTTCTTCCCCAACTCTTTCCAGTCACGCGTGTGGGTTTCGTTTTGCAGTTGATGCACCCACATTCCGAGCGCCACGCCACTAAGAACAAACCACGAGATCCCGTGCAGGGTTTCAGCGAGGGCGAGAGAGTGGTGCTGGCCCACGTTC
>CAYHJZ010000078.1:0-4262 GCA_964357115.1 uncultured archaeon
TAGGCGAACGTTTTTCGTTGCCTATTCCGTCGCGAATTCCACAATAAATTCCCCACGCGTGATACAGCTTACTCAAAAAAATAAAGGGGGTGAACGCAATCGCTTCCCCTCGAGAAGGGAGCCAGTTCCACACGACAAACCCCGTATGCAGTACCGCGAGGGGAACCAGCATGAGGGCGGCTGCCAGTGGGGTTTGAGGCATCAATCCACTAAAACGAGTTCCGGAGTTTTTTTTCCGCACCGAAGGAGCATTATACCCGTACACAAAATGGTGTTTTAGAAAACCGCGGAGTGTTTCTCGATCATGGTGCGCCATGCGAATGTGAGGGACAAAAGTAATGGAAAAACCATTCTTTCTCATACGGTGCGTGTACTCCGCGTCTTCAATCCCTTTTATTTGAGTGTCAAATACCCCAATTTTTTTTACCACGCTACGATGAATACTCAAATTAGTAGAAGAGATTTGATACCGATCTTCCGCACGCGGGCGTTGGGGGTAGTACTCATACCACGTGCTGTAATGATCGCAGAGTCCCCAGAACGTATCATCCCACGGCACGACGCTTCCCCCCACCACGTGTCCTTTTTTTTGTTCTTCGACGTGCTGCGAGATCCATCCCGGAAAAACCTTGGCGTCGGAATCGAGAAGTAAAAAGATGTCTCCACGTGCGGTTTCAAATCCTTTATTGCGTGCGGCCGAGGCTCCTTGATTGGGTTGAGCAAGATATCTTACACTAGGAAAAGAACGAATAATTTCGGCTGTACGATCGGTGGAACCGTCATCGATGGCTAGGATTTCAAAACGGGAATAGTCTTGATGAACCACGGAGGAGAGACATTCTTTCAGTGTTTTTTCGGCTTGGTAGCACGGGATGATCACCGATACCATAGGAGTATCCGAAGGCGCAGGCATCCAAAGGGGATGGACGATTCTCTTTTTATGTGGGGTGTGTGTCTCTAACGTTATGGCGCGCACCAAAACAGCAGTCAAAAAACCTTCCAAAAAGGAAGAAAAAGACTCCCAGTTGGCGATCGTCGTCGTCGCGTATTTTGCCGAAAAGACACTCGAACGCGTCCTAGAACAAATCCCCCCCGACGTAACCAAGCGATGTGCGGAAATTATTGTATTGGATGATGCCTCCACCGATCGCACGTATGAAGTAGGTCTCGAGTGTAAAAAAAAGTGGGGTTGGAAAAATTTAACGATTATCAAAAATGAAAAAAATTTAGGGTATGGTGGAAATCAGAAGAAAGGATATTTTCACTGCATCGAAAAAGGATACGATGTCGTCGCCATGCTGCACGGAGACGCTCAATACCCCCCGGGAAAAATTCCGGAGCTGGTGGCTTCATTAGAGCGAAACGAGGCCGACATGTCCTTTGGTTCTCGCATGACGGGAGACCCGCTCAAGGGAGGCATGCCATTTTGGAAATTTTTAGGGAACAAATTTCTCACGATATACGCTAACCTCTTGTTAGGAATGCGCCTGAGTGAGTACCATTCGGGTTTCCGCGCGTACCGAATAGACGCCCTGCGAAAAATCAACTTGAAAGAGTGTTCGAATAATTTTGTTTTTGACACGGATATCGTGATCGAATTCAAAAAACACAATCTCCGCGTAGCCGAGATCACCATTCCCACGCACTACGGCCCGGATTCTCGCCAAATTCGACCCATTCCCGTATTGCGATATGGATTGCAGATTATGAAGCGCGCCACCCTTTTTGCGCTCAACCATCGATAGTTGAACGAGAGCCATTTTTAAGTCTGCGGACGCCTGTACTAGTAGGAATCCCCATGAGTCTCCCCATTCTCCATTCATCGCCCGACGACGCCCCCACAGTCAAGCGTCCGGCCACGCAGGGACAGAGCGACATGTTCATGGCGGCAGAAGAACCTGAAGAGTATAAAGCTCCCGAGTTTCAAGTAAAAAGCGGCTCGACCCTCCGACTTACGCAGGGGGAGGCGCCTATTGTTTACGAATCACGCCTCACTCATGAAGAGGAGCGCGCTCGCCTCTCCAAGAAAAAAGTGATCTTTATTCTACCCACCGACTTTCGGACGGACACTAAACTCCCCACGGGACTGAAACACTATATTCCCCCGCTCGGCGTGCTATACCTGGCTTCGTGTCTTCGCGAGATTGGAGTGAGCGTAAAAATTATTGACATGCAAGTAGAATTAGAAGGCGAAGTGGCCACAGAAGAAAATGTGCGAAAGGTGATCCAGCGAGAAAACCCCGATTGGGTGGGCGTGGGAGCCACGATTATCAATTGGGATGCGGCCGTAGAAACGATGCGCCTCGCCAAGGACATTTTTCCCCACACCAAAATTTTTGCGGGAGGACCTCACATTACCGCATTAGGCACGGATGCGTTGGAAAAAGTTCCCGTGATTGAGTTTGTAATTAATGGAGAAGGAGAGGAAGTCGCTCCCGCGTTGTTGCGTGAATCCGTGCAAGATCACCCCGATTATTCGCGCGTGCGTGGACTCATTTACAAAACAGGGGAGAATGCGTACACGAGCACGGGATACAACATGTTCCTTCGCGACTTGAACAAAATTCCTTTTCCCGCGTGGGATTTAGTAAAACTCGACAAGTATTCTCTTTCTCCCCTCATGCAGTTTCAATCGGGTCGAAGCGTGAATATGATTTCATCTCGCGGATGCGTATTTTCATGTATTTTTTGCGACCATGGTGTACGCGGATCCGGTTGGCGAGCCCGTTCTCCCGAAAACGTCGTAGCCGAATTCAAGTATTTGCACTCCTTGGGTGTTCGCAACGTGTGGCTCGTGGACGATTTGTTCACGGTTTCTCGAAAAAGAGTGCAAGAGATTTGCGATTTAATGTTAAAAGAAAAAATCGATATTTCGTGGAGCTGCCAAGCCCGCGTGGATTGTGTAGACGAACCCACGCTCCTCAAAATGAAACAAGCCGGGTGCAAGCTCATTAGTTACGGTGTCGAATCTGGAAACGATCGCGTGCTCGCGTTCATCAAGAAGCGCCTCAACAAGCAAAAAGCAAAGGAAATGATTGACTTGACCAACAAGGTGGGTATTGATACGCGCTGCTTTTTCATGATGGGCTTTCCCACCGAGACCAAGGAAGAAATTGAAGAGACGATTCGCTTCTCGCTTGAACTCAACCCCACGTTCATCACGTATTCTATTGCTACCCCGCTTCCTAACACGGAGATGTGGGACATGCTTCAGGGAAAAATGAATTATGACGCGTGGTACCAGTTCAACAGTTTTGGCGCGGATAAACTTGTATATGTTCCCGAAGGAATGACGCAGGAAGAGCTCATGCACCTCTACAAAAAAGCCCATCGCGTTTTTCTACTTCGCCCTTCCTGGTGGGCGGGACGAATCGTGGATGTGGTGAAGAATCCATTCAACTTAATTCGTTTCTACCGCGCTTCCTCGGCCATGAAACTCGTGGCGTAATCCTTTCCTATTCAACGAGCAGAGTTAACCATTAGGCTATTTTTTTTAATACGAATAAAGATAAAATAAATGCGAGCGCGTAGCCCGTAGCCGTATTAACGATAGCAATCCCCACACTCACTTCAGGAGGGATCCCGAAGGGTTGCAGTAGAACCCCCATGAGTCCTTCGCGAATTCCCAACCCGTTAATGCTAATAGGAATCAGCACCGCGAGCTGGATGAGGGAAATAACGGTAAACAAAATAGGAAAATCGATCGGGTGTCCGGTCACCGCAAACATGAGAGTGTACACTCCAGAAACGAGGGCGAGTTGAATAAAGCCCGTGAGGCCTAGCACGAGCAAGGAAAGAGGGTCGCGAACTTTTTCTCGAATCGTCGTTAGGAAACCCTTCATAGAAGTAGCCAGCGTCGCCGGGACAAGCGATACCAAAAATCGAAATCCGCCGCGAGAGAGAACAATGAATGCAATTCCCAAAACAATGAGCCCGGCCCCCAATAGTTCCACTCGCGCCTGAACGAAGGGAAAGTAGAGCAGTGTTCCTACTACTCCCACCAGGAGGGTCACGATTCCCAAGGAGACACGGTAGAGGGCAATATTTCCCACACCCTCCCCCATTCGTACGTGTTTTTTCAAAAACCACGCAGCAGAAAAAGAACCAATTTTACCCGGAAGAGTGGATTCGCCCACCCATCCTAGCAGGACAGCAGAGAATGTGGCGGGGAAAGGAATGCGGTGCTCGCGGAGGAGAAACGAATAAACAGCCGCGTTGAAAAAAAGACTAATAAATAAAGCTAAAATGCTCAAGAAAATTAT
>CAYHJZ010000079.1:0-4262 GCA_964357115.1 uncultured archaeon
TCATATTTTTTAAAATAAACATTTTGTATGGGGTTCCTGCAAGGAACCCGATTTCTTTTTCCCCGGGCTTTTTTCTAAAAAGGCCGTTGAGCTGTTTTTTGAAAGCCGCGAAGACCTGCGTGCTTTTTCTTCGCGTATTCGTGACCGCGCACCAATTCAAATCGATTCATGTACAAAATCGTCTTGAGGATTTCCAAGAAAGGAATAATGACCACAAACATGAGGAGAATCGTAACGTAGCGTCCGGCGTAAATAAACGAATCAATCCACGCCTCAAGCAAGGGGAGAATACTCACGAGGACGGTTCCCAACACTAAAACGAGGAAGAAGTCCTTAGGGTGAGAGCGAATCACGTACCAATTCGTCTGAACGGCTTCCAAAATAGGCTTCTCGTCAATCACTAAGGATTGGGGAACGAAGATGAGGGAGAGCGATAACACCAACAAGAGGAGGTTGAGCCAAACGACGGGAACACCCGCCCACAATCCCAGCGAAACGACAATGACGAACAACGCGGAGAGCGCGACAAAGTAAACGACCATTTTGACAAAGAACTTTTGCACCATCTCGCGCAAGTAATAGCGTACTTTGATGTGAGACAAATCATTCCGCACGGATAACAAGAGGAGCGTGAGGAGGATCGAGTACATCGCAATGAAGGTTACGCCCGCGATGATTTGAGCTAAGACGATTTCAATAGAAATGACCGAAAACGAATAGTCGAAGAAAACGGTGCCGTTAAACAAGGCCATGTTGCCAAAACGCAAGAAGAAGAAAACGAAAACGAGCAAAATGGAGAAAGATAGAGACAGCTTGAGGTTCGAGCGATACTGACGATGCACTTGGTCCACGAGGGAAAATTCTTCTTGAATCATACGCACTACCACCCACCCGTTTCAGGGTTAAAAGGCTTTACTCACGAAAACACGACAGTGTCGTTCGGCCAATACCGACGAATCACCACGAAGGAAACCCACCCCAAGAGTAGGGAGAGCGTGAACAGAAAGAAGGGCGAATTGAGAAGGTAGCCCAAGAAGTTTTCCACGACAAATTCTAACGCTACGCCAAACGAAGCAAAACCCGCGTTTTCGCCGCCACGAGACAACACCGAAAGAAACGCGTTATTCCAAAAATAACCCATCATGGCGACAAAAAAAGCCGCGTAGGAAGCGACGACAAAAACGAGAGCAAACGGAACCGAGAGGACGAAGGAGTCGTTCTTGAAATGAGAGAGATACCATCGAATCCCCAACCACGCGACCATGAATCCAATCACGGGAATGAAGACAAACAAGGGGTCGACGAATAAGTAACCCGACAATGGCTCACCGGAAAAAAAACGATGCCCGTACGCATCCCACTTGGGAAGGAAGGATTGGGAAGCGTAGAGAATGTAGAGAAATAGATAGGAAAGAACGCCGGCAATCACGGCTTTCATAAGGTGGGGCTTCATGAATATCCCTCAGAGGGTAAGACCATAAAAAGCACGCGCATGAACAGAAAACTATTCAAAATAGAAAGCGGCTATCGTGGATTGGCTTAAGGGAGTATACACGGAAGAAAGCGGCAGATTGGAGGACGTGGTATCCGACTCCGGGAAACGGACGCTAATGAACAAGTCATTCACGCCCGGCGTATCAAGCATCGTGAAGAAAGCACCCGGATTAGTAAAAGCAATCTCAACATGACAGGCGCTGGCAGCCGCACTCCAACCCACTGTCACCGTTTTCGCCGCCAATGTGTGAGTGGGAGAAGGGAGAGAGGCGTTTGAAATCAAGCTGCACGCGCCAATATCATTCGCTAAGCCATCCGAATCGGAAGAGACATAGAATTCTACATTCTGCAACGCAGGAAGACTCGCTGAACATGAAGACGCATCCGTGGCACTGCTCAACGTGAAAAAGAAACGAGGAGAACGACCCTGGAGGAATGTCACATTCTTCAAGGGAGCGATATCGATTTTAGTCACAAACCCTTTATCGCTCGCGCCGCCGACAATGTAATCCAAGGACGTAATGCCTTGAAAATTATAACACGCGGGAACGTGAAAGGACCCGCCGCTATTACAAACAAGATCGTCATCCGTGAGAGAGAGACCCGAACAATACGATTGTGCCTCGGGAGAGGAGTCGCATTGAACGGGAGCGCATTCATAGGAGAGCGCACACCCATAATCCACAAAGTCAGCCACTTGAGAACCGGAAGAAAGATTCTGACACTGATACGTTGAACCCGAATGAAGGGGGAAAGACGTGTACCACGACAAAGAGGCCGCGTCGGTGTCTACGCCAGGATTAGAAAACGTGGCGGAAGGAGAAGTGTCCGAGATTTGAGAGGAATGCATTTGAATTTGGAAGCCTGTGAAAGTGGTGCTCGTAATATTAGAGAAATTCAAAATCGGAATATCTCGCGAAGAAAGAGGAGACAAAACGAAACCATTGGGAGAGGCATCAAATGACACTTCACAATCAGTAGCATCACATAACGGAAGAGGAAACGTCTGGGAAGAGGAAGAACCCCCCAGGGGCTCCAAGGGAAACGTAAAGGTAGCCTGCATAAACGAAGGAAAATCCGCGGACGTACAAATACGATTCCCGCAAATGAGGCGTGTAGTCATCCCCGTCACATAAAGGGTGCGCCACGAAGACAAATTCTTCAAAACAAAACTATTCTGTGCATCATTCGAGAGACCTTCATCCCAATCCAGGAAAAGATTGCACGAGGAATCCTGATTCGTACACAAGTCGACTTTCTCGTATTCCGTGAGACTGGTACCCAAGGAATCTTCCGCACCCGGAACGGCAAGGAAGAGAATGACCATTGCAATCACGGCCACCAAGACGCCGCCCCCAATGAGGAGCAAGTATTCCAAGGCACCCTGACCCTTAGGAGAAGGTAAAACCATTCTCGAAACAATCCAAGGGGGAATAAAAGGGAGACCTCCTCCACAAACCACCAGGTAAAAAAACCCGCGGATGATAGAATAATAGAATGACCGAAACCAAAACGCTCAAACTCCCATGGGTGGAGAAATACCGACCTCACAAACTCGCTGACGTCGTAGGGCAGGACACGATTATCCCCCGACTCGCCAGTTATGTTCAAACGAGAGATTTGCCTAACCTCATGTTCGCGGGGCACGCCGGAATTGGGAAGACGAGCGCGGCGGTGGCATTGGCGAAAGAAATGTTTGGCGAAGAGTATCAACGAAACTTTTTGGAATTGAATGCGTCCGATGATCGCGGAATTGACGTGGTACGAAGCACGATTAAGGAATTCGCGCGTACGCTCGCCTTCAACGCAGACTTCAAGATTATTTTCTTAGACGAAAGCGACGCGCTCACGGCGGACGCGCAACAAGCACTACGACGAACGATGGAACGCTACTCCAAGACGTGCCGCTTCATCATGAGCTGCAACTACTCTTCGCGCATTATCGAACCCATTCAATCCCGTTGTGTGATTTTTCGATTCCGACCCTTGAGTAAAAAAGACTTGGAAAAAACGGTGGAGAAAATAGCCAAAGCCGAACACCTGAATGTGACGCCGGAAGCGATTGTCGCGTTAGAGTATGTGGCGGAAGGAGACTTGAGAAAAGCCGTGAATGTGTTGCAAGCCGCCTCCGCACTCGAGAAAAAAGTCACGGAAGAAGTCATTTACTCGGTGGCGAATCGCGCCAAACCCAAAGAAGTGAAAGAAATGATCCTCCTCGCACTCGAAGGAAAGTTTCTGCCGGCGCGAGAGAAGTTGGACTACTTAATGCTCGAGAACGGATTATCGGGAGAGGACGTCATCAAACAAATCCACCGCGAAGTTATCGAATGGGACGAGAAAGAAATCGACGGAAAGACCAAAGTACGATTGGTGGATCGCATTGGAGAATACGACTTTCGTTTAGTTGAGGGTGCGAATGAGCGCATACAACTCGAAGCCCTGCTCGCGCAAATGGCGCTCGTGGCGAGTGAGAAGAAATAATCTCATTTAAAAAAATCTAAAATACGCCGCTGATGAAGCATGCGATCAAGCAATTGGCTATTCTTCTTCCACGCAGAAATAGGAATCGTGAGCTTGGAAGATAGCACGTTCAAAGAAACGTCCAATGTTTCGAAGGATTGAGGAGATTGTTGCATCGCATTCCGCACATTCTCGCGACACTGCCACACGCCGACGGGTTGCATGTATTCCGCGCCAATTTCTCTAAACACAATACATGCGGCCTGCTTGCGATGGTGCATTAAATATTCCAACACGGCCAAACGAAC
>CAYHJZ010000080.1:0-4254 GCA_964357115.1 uncultured archaeon
GAGAGCAAATACGAGTTGCCTCCCCCGCCGCCCGCGGCAATGGGATCAGGAACACACGCGCTTCCGACTTGGTCACACGTGTTGAACTTGTTGAGGGGACAATACACATACCAATGATGTCCTTGCCCCGGTGATTGAAAGTTGTGACGGTATCCTCCGTATCCTACTTTATTTCCCGACAAATATTTAGCAATGTCAATCACGCGCAACTGCAAGGGATTCAACACACTATTGGAAGGAGAATAGCGTTCGATGGCGTGGTAGGTTTCCAATAAACCGAAACCCAATCGCTGGCCCATCATCCATGAACGCTGACCATCTGGGCAACTCTGGGAACCCGCGCCGGCACTTGTAAAATAGGCATTGTCCACATCAAAATCGTGATTTTGAACTTCGACGTACGGACTCTGCGAAGGATCATACGCCTCTCCCGGAGGAGCGAGCCAACCAATTCCTCCATTGTTTCCCACCGTCGTTCCGGTGTAGAAACCGGAGCAATTATCCCCCGTACAATTCAGCTCCGCCTGGCCATCTCCAAATTCGTAGAAATAATTTCCATACTTGGGAGTGGAAATCTCGAACAAGAAACTACTGGTCAAATAACTTGCCAACTCATTCAAGCGCGCCCCCGCGTCCGGGTGGCCCGTCTCGTGCAAAAAGTCTAAGGTGCGTGCCATTCCTTGTAAATATTGTCCCATGATTCGAACGTTTGAAGGACCTGGGCCGGCCATCCACCAGCGATAATACGTTCCGAGCATTCCACGATGATACTCTTCTCGACCCGTCAACTCAAACGCTTCGGTTAAGACGGTGGCACCGTAATCGTGCGCGGTGTCCGCCAAATAGGGATTGTATGAACCAAAATTGGATTGAACCGTGAACACCCCCGCTTCCCCATATTCGGAACCGTCAAAGAATGCGTTCGCGTTTGAACTCGAATTGCTCGCGTAGGTGGCTTCTTTCAAGTACGCACGGTCCGCACGATACCGTGCTAGTTGTTCCATGTACGCATACTGATTTCGAGCTTTCGCGGTAATCACTAGCATGAATGTGTTCCCATGCGTGTTATTGGAAACGCCTCCCCCGGTTAAGCCGGAGGGAATCATTCGATAAATCTCAAAACTCTCTTGCACAGTTCCTGAAGACGAGCACGCGGCAAACGTCACGCCCACGCCAGGAGTGCTATTCATTTGAGAGTAAAACGATTGCAATTCGGAATTGTTCACATTATCAAAACCACTCGAGAAAAACACGCCGGCATTTCCATAATGGGCCGTGTCACTCGGGACAAAAATAATCGCATTCGTGTACTTTCGCACATCGGTTTCCTGATTGCTCGCGGTTGCATTAAAGTGGAACTGCACTTCTCTCGACTCATAATGCATATACCCAATCGGCGCTACGTGCGGCTTTTGAGGAGAAACGGGCGCGTAGGGAGAAAAGAAATCAAATGAAAAATATCCGTTGGAAGGATTGAACGTGTATCCGTTGGGGAAGAACCACGGACCATACCGGTTGGCTATGCGCATGTTCTTGGAACCATCAATGATTTGCAACCACTGAAAGGTTGGAACGTCGGAGTCGGACGTGCGCGGGACAAGGGGAATTTTTTCTCCTGAACTGTCTTCGACTAATTCCACCGCGTACCCGGGCATGTTATCATCGTACCCGCCGCCATTGGAATAATCAATTAATCCGGCGGTGCGCGCATACTCGTTGCTGTGTACGGAAGAGTAAAAGCTCGTGACACGAAGTGACGTGTTAGAAGGAATGCCATTAATCGAGTACACGCCTGAGCTTTCATCCGCTGCCGAACCACTACCGTCTCCCGTGAGGGTGGTATCAATGATCACTTGCGCGCCGTCGGTCATCTTGTAGGACGGATTCGTGGGAGAGGAGTTTCGATACGTTACCGTGGTGTTTACGAAATCCTTGTTGGCGTAAAAATCGTAAATGACGCGGTACCCTAATTCGATGCCGGAGAACCACCCTTCGGCGACCACGGTACAGTGCACGGGGCCGTTGCGCTCAATCTCTAAGCGTGAAAGGTTAGTGACATTGGAGTTATGTATCACTCCTGCGTTGGTTTCCCACGTGATTCCCCCCGTATTTCCTGTTTGAACCATCGTGGTGCCGCCGCTCAACACCACACTATCGAACACATTGAACCCATTCGTTCGGATCCGGGCGATCATGGCTCCGGTATTAGCAGTGAGTACGCCACCCGAGAGACTGCAAATCGTCGTCCCGCCACTATTACCGCTCCCCCCATCCGCAATCGCGTACCCCGTCTTGTATTCATTCGCACTAATGGAATCCACTAAAAAATCGGCTAACACCCACTTTAACGAACCATCTGGCCAGCGCGCGGTCTCGGTGAATTGATACTGGGAGGCCCCGCTGACGCGCAACGCATCCACCGAGGAAACCAGTCCCTCTTGAAATGGAAAACCAAACGAAACAATCTCACTCGTACGCGCCAGACCGGTTTGGCCCTTAGGGTAGGTCTCAAACACTTCCACCGGATAGCTAAACGCGTGCGCTATACCCGTAAGGAGAAAAACCGCCCCCACTAATGCCAAAAACCCTAATATTTTACGAGGAATCACAATCCAGCAGGAGGCAGTTTCAGCTTTATAAATGATGTGGAAGTTTGTATTGCCATGTCTTCGTGCATCTTTTGTGATATTGTGGAAAAGAAACTTCCCGCGCACACCGTCTATGAGGACGCCCACTACATTGCCTTCCTCGACATTCGACCGACTTCACCCGGACACACGGTGCTCATTCCCAAAAAGCACGCGGTGGACATTCTTCACGATACCCCTCAAACGCAAAAAGAACTCTTAGTTATTGCCGCGAAACTCGCTCCCGCGATTATGAAAGGAATGGGCGCGAGCGCCTTCAATCTTCGAATGAATGTGGGCGGGGACGCAGGGCAAATTATTTTCCACACGCACTTGCATATTATTCCACGAAAAAAGGGCGAATCGCTCTGGACTGAAAATGCCATGCCGCACGCGACCAAAGAATTAGACCAAGTCGCTCGTAAAATACGACAAGCCAACGAATAACATTATTAGGAACAGGAGGATTTCAAGATGCACATGACACGTAACCCTCGATGCCGAATCGACGTACGATTTAACACGTCCGTGGAAGGACGACCCGAGTTATTCGACTTTTTCTGGGAACACGTGAGTGTTCTTTACCAGCAAAACCCTTCTAAAAAAATACAAATCGACTTACAGCCCGGGTGGACCAACGCACTCAACCCCATTGAATGGGAACACGTGCTTCAAAAATTATCCGCGGACCGCAAGCATCGAAACACCCTGCTCTCGCGACCTCACATTAAGGTGGAAGGACTCACTTTCCTTACGGAATCTAAAAAATTGGATCAGCTGGTGAACAACTACAACGTATTCTTCGACGCGGTACTTCCCTACGTGACGATTCACTCGCCCGAACTCTCGATGGACTTCTCCCACGCGCACGAGCACCGCGTGACGATGAAAACCACTTCTGTGCATGCGGAAAAAATACGATCCTATTTGAATGAAAACCTCACGCAACCCCGCATCCGGACAATCCGATATGGGATCACGCACCCGCTGCAGCGAC
Organism: uncultured archaeon; assembly: GCA_964357115.1. Taxonomy (GTDB): domain Archaea; phylum Iainarchaeota; class Iainarchaeia; order Iainarchaeales; family VGJJ01; genus VGJJ01. The sequence goes on from CAYHJZ010000080.1 coordinate 3,625, forward strand.
TCATTAACGCAGGGGTAAAGAACACGGGCAAACAAGGGTTTCGTTCCTTGATCCCGAAATAGTGGGATCCAAACGATCCCACGGCAGCGTTTGCTTCTCATCCATAACCAGTCGTTATCCGATCTCGAAATTGACCAAATTACGCCAATACGGTGGGTTTTACAAACCCATAATCACCTAAATTAACTATGGCCCGGTAGCTCAGCCTGGATAGAGCAACTGCCTTCTAAGCAGTAGGTCGAGGGTTCAAATCCCCCCCGGGTCGCTAAATGGGGGAAACGCTCACCAGTTTTTTAACATTCATGCCCCTACATACTCTATGAACCGCGTACTCTTCGCCGACGCCTTCGCGCAACGCCTTAACACGGCAATGGAAAAACTGTCCCTTCCCTCTCCTGGAGTCCACGTACTCGCCGGCACGGTCACGCAACCCCCGAGTGCAGAAAAAGGAGACGTGAGCATTGCCGTATTTCGCTTCACTCCCAAAGGAGAAAACCCTGCCGCGTTCGCACTCAAAATCGTGGGCGCGCTTCATGCCGACGAAACGTTTGAAACATTTCAAGCCGCGGGACCGTACATCAATGGCTTTGTCCAAAAGAAAACCTACGCCCACCACGCGCTCACGCACGC
>CAYHJZ010000081.1:0-3947 GCA_964357115.1 uncultured archaeon
ATCGTGAAGGGGGAAATGCTGAATGATTCGTTGGAGTGTGAATCTGTTCATACGCGCGCGCTTCTCGAAGTCGCTGCATGAACGGCGAGGGCGGCGTCATCTTGTGCGCGAGAAATCCGAGTAATGCGCCTCCGATTAGTGCTGCTCCCACTTTCCATTTTTCTTTTCTTTTTGCAGGAATGCGGTTTAGTTGCTGTGAGAGTGGTTCCCATCGTCGTTGGATACCTCCAACAAATCGTCGTCTCACGGATTTAGACATGATCCTATTCGCGCTTTTCTGCCTTTATTAATCTTCCAAAATCATTCATACGGTAGGTTTGTGCCCGCTTTCTTTCAGTACCATCATGGTTTGCGTCGCGCCAATTCCTTCAATTTTTCTCAAGCGGTGCGTGATGAGCTCGTTGAGTTCTTCCAAGTCTTTAACTCGTGTTCGTGCCATGAGATCAGCCGTTCCCGTGATAATGAAGGCTTCTTCCACCACGTCCATTTTTTTGAGTTCTTCTAAAATGTCTTGTTGAAAGACTTTTTTCCCACTTGGGAGAACATTCATGGCTTCGATGAGAATAAACGACTCAATCGTCTTTCCGAGTTTGGCATGATCCACGCGCGTTTCATAACGCAGGATGATTTTCTGTTCTTCGAATTTCTTGATGCGATGATGTAAGGTGGAGAGCGGGAGGTGGAGTTTCTTCGCAATCGTTTGAAGAGGCGCCTTCGCGTCCCAGAGAATGGCATTCAGGATAGCCGTGTCGGTTGAATCTAACGTCATATTGGAAATATTCCAACCTTTTCTTTATAATGTTGTCTTTTTAGAGCATATTTATCGATTTTGTTGGGAAAACTATTTATAGGATAACGGAAGTATTGGATGCACATTGGGATAGGCTCAGGGAACACAAAGTGTTCGTTGAGGGGAGGGACCTCGAAGAATGGTGTGAATTGGCTCACGTCGGTCGGTGATGTACCATCCACTGGCCGACACGTTCATTATGCTGGCTGGGGGCGCGGAAGCTAGGACCCGCGCTCCCCTCCTCACTCTCTTTTTTCGCGGATCTTTCACGTATTCTTTTTTTTGTTGTCGTTTCCGTTTTGATTATAAACGTCATTTGTCCTTGTTCTCGTGTATGACCCCCGCGGATTGGAAAGAAAACCTCGGTCCCATTCTTTTTTTGACCGTAATTGGGAGCATCACCCTTATTCCTATTATTTTTCCCGAGATTTTTGCGCCGATCGCATTAGAGATTCAATCCCACATTACCACGTTTGGCGTCTGGGGTCCGGTCGCCATGGTGGGGTTAATGATTCTCGCCACCATTTTTTCTCCGATTCCTAACTCGTTCATCACGTTGACGATTGGAGCCACGTACGGTCCTGTTTTTGGAACGTTTTTAGCATTGCTCGGGTCTATTCTGGCCTCCGCACTCGCTTTTTGGTTGTCTCGTCGCTTTGGCCAGGGGTTTGTGGACAAATACATTCCCCACACGCACATGATTCATTCTTTTTTCAAAAACAATGCGTTCATGACCGTGTTCGTGTTGCGCTTGATTCCTTCCGTCTCGTTTGACATGGTGAGTTACGGCGCCGGCTTAACAACGATTCCCTGGCGCACGTTTCTCATCGCCACCTTCTTAGGAATTATTCCCGGAACCGTTTCCATCATTTTAGTCGGCAGCGGCCTAACCTACGAACGTTCCTTCGCGTGGATTGGCATTGCGATCTACGCACTCCTCATCATCGCGGGCGTTATTCTAAGTCAACGCATGATGCGCGATGCGAAGAAACAGTGATTATTGTTTCAACCGATTTTTCGTGTGAGTTTGCCCAAAAGCTTAATATCCTCAATTAATTTCTCCCTAAATGCCTCCGCGTAATTCCACTCGTCGTAGCCGATTGCTACGTGCGTACGCCTTAAACGCCAAAAAAGAACTTTCTCCTGCTGAACATCGCTGGAAGAGTCGCTCATTGGTTCGCGATTTGGAGCTAATTGAAAATAGAAAAAAGCTGGGCTTAAACTCTAAAGAGGCATATCGCTCTGTAAAAATTAGGCACAGCTTGAAAGGTATCCAAGAGTTATTGCGTGCTTGGCATATTGCCCTTTCTATTCATGATGCTCGGAACATTCGTAACATCTACATAGTAACTCGCAGTTTTAGCATTCGCTACACTCTTTCCGATTTGTGTAATGATTTTTCTCATTTTCGGAGAACTTTCCCTGAAGGTCCCATAGATTGGGAAAGTTTTGCTCGCACGGTGTACATGAGTCTCACTCAACGCGCGGCCTCTGCCCCTACTTCTAAAGGGCAGTCGTCTTCACGAAAATCGCCACTTTCATTGAAGGATTTTTTGTTTCAAGTTACCGAAAGTAGATTTGATCCGTTCTTCACTATCGCAACAGATTACTCCTATAAGCGGACCAAAAGGGAAAATGGATTGCGTCGTCGTAGTTACCAGCAGTTAGCATTGTATTCTCACCTTCAGCATATGTTACAAATTCCCCTTGCTTATAAAAAAATTAAACGTGTGGTGGCTGCTTTCAATCAACCCATTACTTCGAAAAATTTGTATTTTTTTGGTGAAGATTTTCCTGGGTGGAGTAATCTTTCGCGTGAAAAACAGGAAACTATTTTTCGTGCCGCCCGGTTGAGGCGATTGGGGAAAAGAATCGCTACGATTTCAAAACTGCCATTTTTGAATAAAGATAACATTAGTGAGATTGGTATCGCTCCTGAGCTGCATGAACCATTGCTGTGGATGGCTGACAATATGGCGATCGTTGAAAACCAAGAATTTTTGGCTCGAAAAGCGATTGAGTTATTCGCTTCGGAAAAATCGTAATTCCTTTGCCACTTGGCTATTTACTAGTACGCCCCGTGAAGGATTTGAACCTTCGACCTATCGGTTAACAGCCGAGCGCTCTACCACTGAGCTAACGGGGCAGCGTTTGGATTTTTGGGTGGTGAAAGCGTTTTAAATGGTCTTATTTTTCGCCCCGTTTTCTCTTGAAAAGGATGGGCCCCGGTTGCCGTTAGAAAAAATAGTTCGCGTGGGTGCGTGAGTGTTCTCGCTTCCGTTTCCCGTGGAGCACGATCCTACTTGCCTACCGTTGCTCCCTTCCGGGCCTGGCGGGGTTCAACAATTAGGGCCGTCTCCCCGGACAGAAGGTCAGCAAACCCTCGCGCGACGAGGACTACTTTTTCTCCTTTGCGTCCGGGATTCAATGCACGCGTGAAGCCGGTTTCGTGCGAGCGTGGACGGCTATCCCACGCATCTAGCCCAACTCATTAGGGTGGAAAAAGCAATTAAAGGACACGTTTGAGCGGAGTGGTTTAGGTTTCTATCTTGCGTTCCTCCACACCCCTTCTTTTCTACACAACTTATTCCTCCCCAATTAACCCTTTTTGATTTTTTGTGCGACTAATTAGGCAAATACTCCTCGAATTCACTCGTTGAGCGTGACTTCAACACAATCTAAGCGTATTCCTTGCTTTATTCAAAAAAGAAAAGGTATTTTAAGTCCGAATATGATTGAAAAAACATCAGTGATAACAATTAAATAGAGAGTGTGAAAATAGGGATTCTAGTATGCAGTCAATTATTAGCAACGCGACGAGTCACGCGCCGAAAGTAGAAGAGAAGTTTGAAGATTTTGGTCAGCCTAAAATTATGGTTATTGGTGCCGGTGGAGCGGGTTGTAACGCCGTGAACCGTTTGGCCCACATGGGAATTGCAGGAGCGCAATTGGTTGCCGTGAACACGGATAAGCAGCACTTATCGATTATTGATGACAACATCACGAAGATTTTGATTGGAAAATCCGTCACGCGCGGTCTCGGTGCGGGTGGATACCCCGAAATTGGAGCCAAAGCGGCTGAAGTTTCCCGACAAGCCTTGGAAGAAATTCTCTCGGGCGTCGACATGTTGTTTGTTTCCGCCGGAATGGGTGGAGG
>CAYHJZ010000081.1:3957-4206 GCA_964357115.1 uncultured archaeon
AACCGGTAGTGCGCCGATTGTCGCGCAAATCGCCAAAGAGCAGGGAGCCATTGTCATTGCGATGGTTACGTACCCGTTCGCTCTTGAAAAAGCCCGTACGATTAAAGCGGAAGAAGGAATTGAAACCTTGAGAAAGATCGCCGACACGGTCGTTGTGATTGACAACAACCGCTTGGTGGAATTAGTTCCTAACTTGCCGATTCAAGACGCGTTTAAAGTTGCGGATGAATTGGTCGCTCGAACCGTTCG
>CAYHJZ010000082.1:0-4152 GCA_964357115.1 uncultured archaeon
GGAGGCATTCGAGTTGTTCTTCTTTTTTTTCGGGAACCGCGGGCGGGGGAATGTGGAGTTCGTGCCTAATGGCGACGCGCTGCGCGAGTTGCACAGATAAGTGGGGGTGCGTGGGATGGAGTTCCTTGAGCGTGGAGAGGATGCCTCCCGCCATTCCGGGGATTTTAGCATTAGCAAAGGCCTGCGGTTGAGGATTGTTCGTCGCGTCGAAGGATTGAAAGTATCTCCATTTTTGCGTGAGGAGAAATTGTCGCTCGGGCTCGAGGAGGGAGGGGTAGTAGCGCGTGCACGCGTGAATGTATTGCGCGATTTTTTTGAGTTCTTCCCATGTGCTCGCCATGACTTGCGTGCTGTGTTCGTGCGAGATGCGTTGATGTCGAATTGCACATTCTTCGAGTAGCTTCTCGAATGGAGTAGTGGAAGTGCGGGGGAGGTAGAGTGAGGGGAAGAAGAGGTAGTGTTCACTCCTTCGTTGGTGTTCGTTCGCGAACGTTACGGCAACGCCTTTTTTTCCACGCAGGGTGGAAACTGAGACAAGACTGTACGTATGGGGAGTCATACGATGAGAAGTGGAGCGGGGAGCTATTTACTCAAATGGGAACGGTAAACCGCCATTGGTTCCGTGGTGTTTATTATGTTCCTCGCGCTCTTTTTTTTCATGCCTTTTCGTTTTTTTTCTCGTCGTCGTTTTTCTTCGGATGCGTCGTTGCCTGTCGTCTTAATCATGGCGCACAACGAGTCGGCGTATCTTCCGAAAACTCTCCGTTTGCTTTGGGATTCTCGCCTCCCTATCCGTGTCGTGGTGGTGGACGATGGTTCCTCGGATGGAACATCTCGGATTGCCACAAAGTGGGGGGCGGAAGTGGTTTCTCTTTCTAAAAATCGCGGAAAGGCTTCGGCTTTTTTTGCGGGGTTGAAAGCGATCTCTCGTGCGACGCCGCTTCCTCCGTGCGTGATCACGTTGGATGCGGATATGGTTCATCTTCCTCCTCATGATTTACAAAAGCTGATTTTTTCAGCGGGTGCGGCTACTCGGAAGGGTGTTTCCTTGATGGATGTGGCCGGCGTGACTGAAATGCGCGTCGATGTTTTTCGTCGAAGAAAGCGGGTCGATGCGGTCCTTCCTCGAATTTCGAGTGGGATTCGCTCGTTTAGCATTCCGGCTGTTTTTCACCTGGTTTCTTCGCGTCATAAGTCGTTGGCGAAAGGGTTTGGTTTGGAGCGTTTCTTAGAGTATTTTTTCTCTTCCGATCGCACCAAGAAGCGTCTAGAAGCTACCTTTGTTTCGCATCCTGCTTTTAGGAAGGGTCAGCGTTTGCAAGCAAGTGAAGTAGAATTAACCTCTCGCCGCTTGGGTCAGCTTCATCGCAGCGTGTCGCATCGTCGTCGCTTGCGTGGATAGTCCCTTAGGGCATTTTCGTTGAAGTTAAATACTTCCATTGATTTCCTGAGTAATGCCTTCTCCTCTTTCCACAGTCATCTTGATTCCTGCGTATAATGAGGGCGCTAATATTGTGCGAACCATTCAATTAATTTTAAAGACGGGACTTGTTGACGCGCGTTCCATTATTGTGATAGACGATGGAAGTTTGGATGCCACGGCACGTAAGGCAAAATCAGAAGGCGTTCATGTGATTTCGCTCAAAAAGAACCACGGTAAAGCGGGGGCATTTTTCGCAGGAATGAAGTACATCTCGCGCCTTCCGAAACCGCCTCTGGCTATTGTCACGTTAGATGCGGATATGTTAGCTGTTCCCCCTCGCGATTTGAGAACATTAATTGATTCTGCAAAAATTGGATCTATTTTAGGTAAGTCGCGCATGGCCATTGCGGGCGTGTATGAATGGACGAGCGCAGGACATCCTTCGCCCCGGGATGCCACCCCTTCGAGTGGGATTCGCTCTTTCAGCCTGCCTGCCGTTTTTCAACTCACCCATTCTCATTTGAAGTCCGTTCCAAAGGGGTATGGTTTAGAAATTTTTCTGAATTCTTTTTTTCCTTTAAAAAATAAGGAAAACGTTCCTGCTTCTTTTACTGCTCTCCTTCCTTTCCGTGTTGATTCAAACAAACAAGCTATTGAAACAGGCAGGGCCATCGCTTCTGACCTTCGCGTTCTGTCGGACAAGCGAAAAAATCGTCGTTTCCGTCGTAGAAAATAATCTTCTTCTACAATAAGTCTTCCGTCTCTTTTCGGTTCGCCTCGTTTTTTTCTTCGAAGCTAATTCCTGCTTTTTCGAGACTTCCTTCGTGTCGCGAGGGTTGGGATTTTCGTTGGCGAATTTTGAAGAACGTGGGTGCGTTCACCGCTTCCCCGATCAACAAGCCTTCTCCAACTTTCAAACTCGTGAGGAGACCTAAACTTTCTCCCGAGAGTCCTTCGGCGCTTTCCCCAATGTGCTTAATGTCATACGGGTTCGTGATGCGGAGCAAGAGTTGCGTGTTGCATTGGGATAAGGTTGTTACGTCGAGTTGAATCGGTCGTTGGGAAATCAAGCATAAGCTCACGCCGAATTTTCTTCCTTCTCGTGCAATGGTTCGAAAAATACCGCGTGCGGAAGACTCGGTTTTGAGGGACTGTTGGGGAATGAAGTTGTGCGCTTCTTCGAGAATAATCGTCGTGGGGGGAATCGTCCCGCTTTTTCGTTCGTAAAAGATGCGTTGCGCCAAGTATCCAACAATGATTTGTTTTTTGTTCTGTTGAATCACATCACTCAAATCCACTACGGCCATATTTCCTGGTTGAATGAGATCGAGTAATGCGGGATTGTCGGCTTTTCCAAACAAGCGTAATTCATCCAATTCGTGCAGCCACCCTAGGAGTGTTTGAATCACGCTGTCTTTGGCGTCCTTGTTTCCTAATTCACTTAGTAGTTCGGCCTTGATGTCTTGCAAATCATACGGCCCTTGCCCGTCGCGCATTTTTTGTTGCAGGGTGTGAATGCTCTTCCCCAGTTCTCTTTTTTGCGCGGGCGACGCGTTAGGTAAGAGGGCGGAGAACATCCCTAATCCAATTTTTGGCACTCCGATGCGTAGGTCACGAGCGCGAATGAGTCGCGTCTTTCCCGAATAATCGTGGAATGTTTTTTCCGTGGGGGGTTCGGCGAAGTGCGTGTATTCTCCGTGCACGTCAAACACGACGAGCGCAATTCTTCCGTGTTCTTTTTTTCGCTCCATGATTTCTTCGAGCAAGCACGAAACCGTGTGGCTTTTTCCCGCACCACTCATCGCCAAAATGGCTACGTGTTTTTGAAAAAATCGGGATAAATTAAGTTTTATTTTCACAGGGTGGAATTCCATTTCCCCTAATTCAAGTCCTTTCTCCACATCGAGTCCTAAGAATTGTTCAATGTTTTGAGGCTCCGCATTGTATACGCTCGTTCCGGGGGAGGGAGGAAACGTCGTTCGTTTGAATTTCTTCTCCACAAAAATTCCAAGGGGGTTGACTTCGGCGAGCACGTACTCCCAGTCATTCACGGGGAATTGTTCAAAGAGCTTGGCTCCTTGCGACTCGTATTCTTTCACCGCGTCCGCACGTTCGAAGTACTTGTTGGTCTTCCTCACGTTCGTAATCATTCCCATGAGCAACCCTTCCGAGAAGGGAATTTCGATGAATTGTCCTCGGTGGACTTTCCCATTCATGACCACGAAGTCGATCTTCGAGGGGGTGGGGCTCTCGAGCGTGGATACAATCGTTCCAATGGGTTCTTGGGGCATGTTTTTCTCACTTCGTTTTAGGGATTACGCCTTGCGTATCTTTAAACGTCTCGGGTGCGTTTCGCCAAAAGGGCGTTTCGTTTAGGTCAGCACGGGTTCCTTTTTTTGAACCTTCATTCGGATGGTGCGAAGGTGCTGTCGCACTTGCGCAGTAGTAATGTTGAGGTGTTGCGCAATGTCTCGAATCGATTGTCCTTTTCTCGCGAGTACGAAAACGGCGCCTTGGTGTCGGGTAAGCGGTTCCACAAATTGAATGTTTTTCCCCATGGGGACGAGTGGATCTTTCTGAGTCGTGTTTTTGTCTGGGTTTAGTTTTTTTTGTTTTTTGTTTTTTTTTTATTTTTTATATTTAATTTTTTAAATTTATTTTTTTTATTTTTTATTTTTGTAGTTTAGTATTTCTAAGATTTATTTATACTCATTTTTGAGTTATTTTAT
>CAYHJZ010000083.1:0-4080 GCA_964357115.1 uncultured archaeon
GGGGGAAGGGTGATCCATACTTTCTCGTGCTCGTTCTCTAAACGAAAGGGAGCTTTATTCCCGTTGACCGTCACCTGGTGGATTTCCAAATCCGCAGCGTGAAAAAATATTTCGTTGTGGGTTTCGAATAATTCAATCTGCGTGGTGCATTCCGCGTCCATGCGTTTCTTTTTCATGTCCACGCGTGCCTCGAGGAGGACGTGCGAGGGAGTAAAGGCGCGGTGCGGCGCGTAGTGGGCTTTTGTTCGGCTGCTCAAAAATCGAGCATCAGGGGCGTCAGAGGAGAAGTGACAACCCATTCCTGTTTCGTGTGAGCGCATGGTGGTATCCTCTTTCTTCCTCGTGTTCGGTTGCTTTTACTCAAAAATTTCAGCTTAATAAATGCCCCTATGCAGAAGCATTCCTGTTTTTCGCCTTCCTCTCTTCACTCTCTTCTCTTGGCTTTCTCCTTCGAGGCGCATGAAAGAGGCGCGTGTTTTTATAGGAAAAATTCTTTCCGAATGCATGCCCTTAACTAAAATTGCCGATTTTTCGGTTTCTCGCTTGTCGGTGTTAGATGAGAAGGGAAATTGCGACACGCGGCTCGCTCCCAAGCTCAGCAATCCTCAACTTTTGGAGTTGTTTCGCTGGATGCTCTTCCTTCGAATTTTTGATGATAAAGCCCTCAAGCTGCAGCGCCAGGGAAGAATTGGCACGTACGCCTCGAGTTTAGGACAAGAAGCCTGTACCGTGGGAAGCGCGTACGCCCTGCGTCCTTCCGATTGGGCATTTCCCGCGTTTAGAGAACACGGCGTGTTCATGGTGCGCGGCGTCTCTCCGGTCAACATTTTACAGTATTGGGGGGGTGACGAGCGGGGTTCGGCGTCGCCGCAAGGAATCAATATGTTTCCCGTTTCCATTCCCGTGGGAAGTCAGCCCTTGCATGCAGTGGGAGCAGCGATGGCGATGAAGTACAAAAAATCCGATGCCGTCGCTGTAGGATATTTCGGCGACGGGGGAAGTAGTGAAGGTGACACCCTGGAGTCGTTTAATTTTGCGGGTGCTTTTCAAGCGCCCGTCGTGTTGATTTGTCAAAATAACCAGTTTGCTATTTCCGAACCGCGAAAACTACAAACGCGCGCCGAGACGATTGCGCAAAAAGCCATTGGATTTGGTTTTGACGGGTTGCAAGTGGACGGGAATGATGTCCTCGCCGTGTACAAGGCCACCGCCGACGCTGTAGAGAAAGCGCGCGCAGGAAAAGGGCCCACCCTCCTCGAGTTGCACACGTATCGTATGGGGGATCACACCACTGCTGACGATTCCACACGTTACCGTAACAAGGAAGAGATGGAGTACTGGCGCCAACGCGATCCTATTTCGCGCATGCGTATTTACTTAACTCAACTCGGCTTGCTCACGCAAGGCAAGGAAGAGCAACTCACCAAGGAATGCGTGGATATTGTGGAAAAAGCCGTCGTGGCATTCGAAACCACTCCTCTTCCGCAACCAGGGGAAATGTTTGATTACTTGTTTGCTCAATTGCCCGAAGATTTGGCACGACAAAAAAATGAGTACTTGGCTTTTTTGTCGCGTCATGAAAAGAGTTCGGGAAATAAGTCGTCGGAAGGACCGGGATTTCCATGAAAGCCAACATGGTTCAAGCCCTCAACAACGCGCTCGCGTTGGAATTAGAGTCCAACAAGAATCTCGTCGTGTTAGGCGAAGACGTGGGCACCGATGGGGGCGTATTTCGTGTCACAGATGGATTGCAGAAAACGTTTGGTCCCGAACGTGTGATGGACACCCCTCTTGCGGAGAGTGCGATTATTGGCGCGAGCATTGGCATGGCTGCGGCGGGTTTGCACCCGGTCGCCGAAATTCAATTTTCAGGTTTCTTGTATCCGGGTTTTGATCAGCTTATTTCGCATGCGGCGCGCATTCGAAATCGTTCGCGCGGACGATTCTCGTGCCCTCTCACCGTGCGTTCTCCCTATGGAGGCGGTATTAAAGCGCCGGAGCATCATTCCGAGTCCACGGAAGCGATTTACATTCACACGCCCGGTCTCAAAGTGGTTATTCCTTCCAATCCCACGGACGCAAAGGGTTTGTTGACGAGTGCGATGCGTGATCCCGATCCCGTGATTTTTTTCGAGCCCTTGCGCGTGTACCGTGCGTTTAGGGAGGAAGTTCCGGACGAACAGTACACCATTCCTATCGGTCAAGCCAATGTGGCGCAACAAGGAAACGATCTCACCGTGATTTCGTGGGGGAGCATGTTTCGTTCCTGTCTTGAGGCCGCGCAACAAATTGCGGAAGAAGAAAAGTATTCTCTCGAACTCATTGACTTGCGTTCTCTTTCTCCACTCGACTGGCCTACGGTTCATGCGAGCGTGCAGAAGACGGGCCGTTGCGTCATCGTGCAGGAAGCCCCTCTCACGTTAGGATTGGCGAGCGAGATCATGGCGCGCATCATGGAGAAAAATTTCCTCCACCTCAAGGCGCCCGTTCAACGGGTGACGGGGTTCGATACGATTATGCCCTTGTACAAGCTCGAAAATCACTATTTGCCCAATCCCGATCGAATCAAAGAAGCGATTCGTAACGCGATGACGTTCTAGAATACCCTCTCTTTTTTATTGCCAGAACGATTCTCTGGATTGTATGCCGTTCGATTTCAAGTTTCCGGATGTGGGTGAAGGAACCACCGAAGGAACGCTCGTGAAGTGGCTCGTGAAAGAAGGCGATCCTGTCAACGCCGATCAACCGATTGCCGAGATTGAAACCGACAAAGCCGTGGTGGAAATTCCCTCCCCTAAAACGGGAATCATTGTGAAACTATTTGGGAAGCCGGGCGAAGTCATCAAAGTAGGAAATGTGCTCGCGACGATTGGAGAGAAAGGAGAATCTGCGCCGAGTGCTTCTTCTTCAGCGACAAGTTCTTCCTCCTTTGCGATAAAATCATCTTCACCCTCTCCTTCTTCAAACGATAATCGTTCCGCTGCAACAGCACCCAATTCTTCTCCCTCCATTTCATCTTCTGCATTCACCACTCCTTCTCCATCCGTCTCATTGGGTCCCGTGCTCGCTACTCCCGCGACACGCCAGCTCGCGCGGAAACTCAATGTGAACATTGAAACCGTGAAAGGAACCGGTCCTATAGGAAGGGTCACGGATGAAGACGTCAAGAATGCCTCTGCCTTAGGAAGAGCGACGATTTCTTCGAATACTAAAACCGTTTCCCCTGCGCCTCGGAGCGAGTACAAAGACCCGTGGGAATCCGATACCACTGCTGCAGCAGCGCCGCATGTGAAACCCGAATCCACGGTGAATACTCCCCAAGGAACGCACACTCTTTCTCCGCTGGCACATCCTGCCGCCACCACTCCTGCGTGGAAGGCGGAGGGAAGCGAAGAACGAATTCCCTTGAAGGGGTTGCGGAAAACCATCTCCGATCGAATGGTCAAATCCATGTTTACGGCCGTTCAAGTCACCCACATGGACGAGGTGGATGTTACCGCTCTCGTTAAACTTCGCGAGAAAGAGAAACCTAAAATGGAGAAGCGAGGAATCAAGCTCACGTACCTTCCCTTCATCGCGAAAGCCGTTGTCTCCGCGTTGAAGAATTATCCTTTCATGAATGCAAGCATTGATGACACGTCGCAAGAGGTTGTGTTGAAGAAGTATTATCACATGGGTATTGCCGTCGACACGGAAGACGGTCTCATTGTCCCCGTGATTCGGAATGCGGATAAGAAATCGATTGCGGATTTGGCGAAAGAGATGCAGGATCTCGCGACACGTACGCGAGAGCGAAAAGTGAGCGTGGATGAATTGAAGGGGAGCACGTTTACGATTACGAATATTGGCACGCTCGGCGGAACGTACGCGACGCCCGTGATTAATTGGCCGGAAGTGGGCATTTTGGGCGTGGGAAAGATTGAAGAGAAACCCGTCGTGAGGGAAGGGAAAATAGTGATTCGGAGCATGATGACCGTTTCCCTTACGTTTGATCATCGCCTCGTGGACTGAGCGCAGGCCGTGCGATTCTGCAACGAAGTCTTGCAGCACCTTGAAGATCCCGGATTGTTTTTAGTGGAT
>CAYHJZ010000084.1:0-3935 GCA_964357115.1 uncultured archaeon
GAAGCCCTTCTTATTCCGGCCATTCAAAACCTGCGCGGAAAATACGGAAAGCTACGAAAAAATACTCTCCGTGTTCTCGCTGAAAAGATAGGCGTGCCCAAGGAGATCGTCACGGCCCCCAAGAAAGCCATGCAATACGGAAGCGGCGTGCAGAAGAAAATACCCCAAGCAACTAAAGAAGCTAAAGAAAATGAATAAGAAACACGAAGCAAGTGAAGAAAAAAGTAGTAATTTAGAATAAAAAATCTCTACGGAGAAAACGTGTGCTGGACGTCTAAAATACCCGTACCGTCAATTCCCAGGTTCTCGTACACGGAAACCGTGCAATTAGGAAGGGCAGACGCGACTATCACTCTCTTCCGGATGACGAAGGGGTGAGTAATGCTGAAATCAACATCCCCAATCGTGCGCGAACACGTCAATAGTGCATTCGCCCGTTGATCGTTTAGTACTTGCGTCGCAGGAGAATCCAATTCGGCCACGCAGTCCACTCCCAATGAGAGCAAATAATCCCGGGTATCCAACCAATAGGATACGACGAACGGAGCATAATCCACGGGAGCCGTGCAGGAAACCACGGACGTGTCAACGACTCCGGAAACCATAGCATCGGCGGCAAAATTGGTGTACGCATTTCGCGCCATCGCCCAGTCCTTGAAAACCATTTGTTGAGCAATCATGACATTTTCGGATTCGCTGGTTAAATTATCCCGGCTCTGCTGAGCATAAAGAAAAGAAATAAGGAAAATCATTCCAAGCAGGATGACGACTACCGAAAAAAATCCTTTCGTCATGAAAAGACCTCCAGGCATACTTCCTGAACCACCCAGTCGGCATCGCTCGACGGATCTAGCCAGTCGGTAGTGACGCGAGGGCGATAACCCGTGTCACACATATATTGATCCGGCGCCGGAGAAGGAAATACGGGCACCACTCCCGTGTAAAACCATTCCATCGTCGCATCCTTGACGCGAAGGTAATCCAGCGAATCAATAGAATGCTCGGGGACGCTCGACTGCATCAGAATGGCTAACAACAAAATCACTCCCGCCGCGGCAAAGGCCATGTCCACTGTGAAAATGAATCCGCGCATCACGAATCCCTCCACACGGTGAGGGTGGCGTCCACTACTTTGTCTGCACACAATCCGTCTAAACAATTTCGATAAATGAAAGGGTCGCCTTCTCCTTCGTAGCGCAATGCTAGTATTTTTCGAACAATAGAAATCTGAGAAACATCCGAGGAGGGAAGGGGAGAACCGTATTCCTCCAAAGGCGAAAAAAGAAATCCCGGGCGAGGAATGACGAGATGATAGGAAAACCCCTCGGGAATTCCTAAATATTCCTTTGGAAGCACCGCATCGTCGTACGCGACCGACCACGTTCGATTGAGAATACAACTTTCCACCCAGGAAAGGTCTCCCTCACTAATCCACCCCGGATAATCATTTCCGGGAGGAACCGCTTCAAATTTAGGACCGCAGCGCGTGTTCGCATACACGTCACCGGAGACGGGATTATAGACAATGAGATCGGGATTACTCACCAAAAAATTGGATGCTTGAATGGCAACCAAGCGCAACTCGCGAATGGAATCCTCTTGTTGAGTGGAAAAAATAGACAATTCTACCTGACTTAACACTATACCCAACGCGAGCGTAAAAATAACGCCGGCAAAAATAACATCAAGCGACCACAATTGTCCCGAGGCGTTCATGGCAAGCCCCTCACTTGAATAGGAGAATCACACCCATCAAAAACAAACGAGTGCGCATTGTTAAAATTTACAGGCGTGTAAAACTGAGAGGAAAGCACTACATCCTGAGACAACCCCCCATCTGCCGCACTCACGCTCACTTGAGAAAAATAATTCGCCCAATCCGCAGCTGCCACACAATCTAAGCCCTGCGGGTGTTCAAACGACTTAATCGGAAACGGAGAAACCGATCCATTAAATCGCGCGCGAGAATTCACCGCGTCCACGACCGGGACTCCCAAAGTAGGATAATTCAATGGTTCTCGATACACCAAACCACCGGAGCTAATGAGAGTGGAAACCAGCACGCTCCCCTGAGAAACCTGTTGACGAATACTGCTCTGCTTCTGTAGATTGGTGAAGGAATCGATCACGCCCGAAAAAGAGCTCATGACGGTGAGCACGATGATGAGTGCCAATACCAAGTCCAAACCCGATTGACCCCGTGAGCGCATCACACCCTCACCGAGTCGGCGTTTTTAATGATTGAGTGCGGCTCCACCCAACAAAAACAACCCAACCGAGAGTCAAAGGTAGAAAAAGAAGAGGGAAGGAATCAAAACGAGCAAACCCAACTCGCGGGGGAGACGAAACGCCGCAAGGAGACGTGAAACCAGGAACCCGGCGGCTAAAACCAAAAGCGTGGAAACATTGCCCAAAATTCCTAAGAAAAAAATCGTTAAAAGAGCTCCCAAAAATAGGCCGGGAGGAAAGAGAGAAAACGAATGAAAGGAGAAAACAAACGCACTCACCCACGCGGCCACGAATAACCAGACCACGAGCCATTCCCACGAGGGAAGGGAGCCCTCTCCTAACACGGCAGCCGGAATACTCCGCAATCTCCCGGAAAGCGAAACAAAACCCACGCTAAAAACAAGATTGGAAACCACGAGCGCAAACGAAAACGAATGGGAGAACCACGCGATCCCAATCAAACCCGGACCCAAGCCCGGCAACACTCCAGCGAGCACTCCGAGCAACGCATCCCGCACGCATTGAAAAAAAGACGAAGCCGAACGAGGTGTTAATTCCGTGTTAGAAAAAAAGAAACCCGACAACCACGCGGGCAACGCAAGTGGAATTGTCCACCGTTGCAAGAGTAGCCAACCGATCACCAAACACGCCACAATAGCAATGACCAGCGGCAATCGTGAATAGGCACGATGAGAAAAAAGAATGCCCAGAATGAAAAGCAACACGAACGGAATCAAGGGTTCCAAAAAAGAAAATGATACGCCCAGAGAAAAAACACTCAATCCCACGATTGCGACGACAAAACCTACCAAAACTTCTCGCGAAATCACGGAAGAGAAAGACGAAACACCCAACGAAAAACGACTCGACGAGAAACGGGCGCGCGACTCATCCGAGAGAACAAGGAGCGAACCTGTAAAGCCTACGAGGAAACTCCAATGCGAAAAAAAAGGAAGAAAGGGAAAAATCATCATGAAGGGAAAAAAAGCGGGAGAGAAAAAACGACGAAAGAAATACCCCGCTAACACACCCCCTGCCACGGAAAGGAGGATCACGATCCCACTTCCTCTACGACACACAATCGTCCTCGGGGCGTTTGTTCAATACGCGCGATCACGCGCACGACATCATTCGAAATCAATGGAAAGTGAGGCGAGGGATGACGATGATAACACGTCACGCGCCCCTCATTCTCCAGATCAAATACTAATGCCGTTCCAGAGAAATGAGGCGATTTGACACTGCCTTCTAACTGCACACGTGCGGGAAGGGAAAGAGAAAAAATATCGGAAACACGCGCGAGGGAATACACCGACTCGACAGAAAGCGTCTCGAGCGACAAGACTACGACCACGAGAATCAAAAACTGCCACGCGATTCGAGCCTCCATGCATGCAGGCTTTAGGGGAAACGAATTAAAAACTAGGGAAAAAAATCAACACGAAACAGGAGACGCAGAAGGGCAAACGGACACGGATTCGTGCACCCAATCAAACTCCACTTGAGAGTAAAAACCCGCGGCTTTAACATCCGAACAAATGGACGCGCACCCCGCGGAAGACAACTCGCTCGCGAGAGAGGCATCGAGTGTTCCTTTCGTGGAAACCATCAAATCCAAGGATGGGGAGCCGCCTCCCGAAACAATCGGGAGAATCGTCGTGATACGCAGGAGCTGATGATTCTTCTCCACGAACGACAACACGGAC
>CAYHJZ010000085.1:0-3854 GCA_964357115.1 uncultured archaeon
ATGAGTTGCACGTACCTCCGGCTTCGTTCCGGGTGTTCGTGCACGTTGGCTTCGGCCAGCTCGTTTAATCGCCACATTCGTTCAATAGCAATTTTTTGTATTTTCGTAAGGGGTCGTACGCGGCGATTTTCCTTGGGCATACTATTGAAAGTAGCACCCCCGTAATAATCCTATGCGCCCCAATGGCGGTTTAGTTTCCCCTTGTATTTATTTAGAAAATCCAACTATTGAGAATGGCAGAATATTTGGATATTGGGAAGGAAACTCAGCGAGAATTATTGAGAAATATTAAATTGGGGTGCGATAAAACGTGGGATCAACTTGCTAAAGAAATGGGCATAAATCGATCAATGATTTTCTTCTATCTCAACGGAAAATGTAAAATTCCTCGAGAGAAGTTCAAAATCTTATCAAGAAATTCAACCTTTTCTATTAATCCGAACGAACTTAATTTTGCTGAAATGGATTTTGTAAAGAAGGCGCCGCGTTTACCAACTATTTCAGAAGAAATGGCTGAATTTCTAGGAATAATGTATGGAGATGGGTGTATCAGTTCCTACAACTATACAATTGATATCTCCGGCGACAAACGATCTGACATTCTCTATCATACATCTCGCCTGCATTCTCTTATTTTACATCTTTTTGGTATTAGTTTGAAACGGATAATCCAAAGGAACTGTGTCCATACTCGAATTAGTACGAAAACACTCTGTACCTATTTGAACGAGGAGTTTTCATTCCCAATCGGAGTCAAAAAGGGGCAAATGCATATTCCGGATCAGGTTTATGAAAAAGAAGAGTATAAACGGGCATTCTTGAGGGGTCTATTTGACACGGATGGAGGAATTGACTATCATCATTTCAGAAGCTCGCAAATTCACTATACTTGCTACGATGCAACCTTCAAAAAAGAAGTCTTTGATCTTTACCGAAGTTTGAATTTTAATGTTAAATCAGCTAAACGAGATATCAAAATGTTTGATCGAGGCGAAATTAGCCGTTTCTTCAACGAAATTTGTCCCGCAAATCCAAAGCATCAATACAAGTATCGTGTCTTCTTGGAAACGGGGTGGGTGCCTCGGCACCGAGATATTGATTATAGCTTGCTTCATGCGAGCGCTGGGAATCGAACCCAGGTCCAGAACTTGGAAGGCTCTGATGTTACCATTGCACCACGCTCGCAGTGAACTATCCTATACTCTTTCGCCTCAGGAAAGAATAAAAATGAGCGGTTGGGCGTCGCTTCGTTCGGTCGACTCCACTACACTCTCAACATGCCCCGGAACCCTCGAGCAGCGTAGTAGGATTCTGCCCCATTGTGGTAAATGAAAATCGTCTCATATCTTCGATCTCCAAAGAGGGCGCCTCCGAGTTTTCGAATAGGCGAGGGTGTTTCTATCCAACTGGATGTTTTCATGTCAAAATTTCCTTTCTTTTGTAGTTCGCGATAATTCTCTTCCGCCAGTATTTCGATTCCCATTTCATCGGCCATTTCCATTGCACTATTTTTGGGTTTGTTTTCCTTTCGTGCGTTACGCGCCTCTCCATCATAGCACTGACTTCGTCGTCCGGCGGGGCTTTCCGCGGAGCAGTCGTAGAAGAGATATTCTCCCGTCTTCTTGTCCAATCCTATCACGTCGGGTTCTCCTCCCGTTCGTTCCATTTCGTAAAGTGACCATCGTTTTCCAGGTCGTGTTTCGAGTCTCGCGTGAACACTTTTCCATTCTATTCCGGGGTGGCGCTGTTTGTGTTTTTCAAAACGGGTCTTTAGTGTTTGGAGTAATTCCTCCTCTTGTTTTGAGGAGAGTTTTTTTGAGGGGGTGGAAGTAGGGGTTTGGCGCATTACTCTTGTAATCGTTTCAAATTTATAAGATCGCGCGGAACTATGTGAAAATGGGTGGACAATTTGCCTATCTTTTTTTCTGAGAATGAGGAGTTGCGTTACAACTTCTCTACGCCGCTCCCAACAGTCGGAACTGTTGTAATGCAGCGACCGGGAATCGGACCCGGATCGCGACCTTGGGAAGGTCGAATCATACCACTAGACCATCGCTGCGTTCATGATTTTTTCGTTAAATAGTCTTTAATATCCGCTTTTTTCTATCTCGTTTTTGTCTTCTTTCTCGCGTTACTATTATTACCTTCCTGCCTCGTTCCTTGTTTCATGTCTTCGTTTAATCCCTATGTTCGTCCCGGTCACTTAGAGGTCTTTTCCGGTCCCATGAAGTCGGGGAAGAGTTTGGCGTTGTTACATCGGGTGGAGAAAATAAAGTACATGAAGGGTGAGGTTTTTCAGGTTTTCAAACCGGCCTTAGACACGCGCGATCTTTCCTTGCGTTCTCGCTTTGGTTCCCTCACGCATGCGTGCACGTTCATTCCCGAGTATTCTCCTGAGCAATTGCTTTCGTTGGTGGAGGCGCAAGCGTCTCTCGTGGCGATTGATGAAGTTCATTTTTTTTCCGAGTCGATTGTGGGCGTAGTTAAGGAACTCATTTCTCAAGAAAAAAATGTGGTTCTTGCGGGGCTCGATACTGATTTTCGTGGCGAGCCTTTTGGAAGCATGCCTACTCTTTTGGCGCTCGCGGACGAGGTGCATAAGCTCACGGGCATTTGCGACTATCCTGCGTGTAAGAGTCCTGCGACGCGCACGCAGCGCTTGGTGAATGGTTCTCCTGCGGATTATTTTTCTCCGATTATTTTAGTAGGCGATGCCGCGGAAGGGTATCAGTGTCGTTGCTTCCAACACCATGAAGTTCCCCACGCTCCCACGCGGGAGTGGAATGTGACTCCTATCATTCAGAAGCGCTTAGACTCATAGTCCTTTTACGTAATAGTTTCCCATGCGCGTGTAGCCGTTGGCGTGGGCGATTTTTGCATAAAATCGTCTCATCCTCCACTGCACGCCGCGAATTTCTTTTTCTCGATCTTTCTCTACGGTGGCAGGTTGCTTGTACCAGTACAATGTTTCGGGTGCACGTATTTTGACTTCGGCGTATCCATTTTTTTGGGCCGTTTCCTCTACTCTTCTAAGAAGCACATTGGGCCATCCTGGAGATAAATCCTGATTAACTTCTCGTGCTGCCTTTTCTCCCTGGCTTCTTACTCCATGAATAGATTCAATGATGACTGCTTGTTTGGTGAACCCAATGGATACTCTTCCAATTCGTTTATTTTTTTCAAATAATTCTATTCCAAATTGTGATTCGAATGAGAAGCTAGTCAATCGTATCCTATATTTTCCATTGAGGAGTCTTCCGATAGGGAACCCTCGGATAAATTTTCGCCCATGTGCCAGAATACTTTTGAATTCCCCCGTTCCTCTAATGCCTGCGCTGTAACCTTTGTCCCTATGGCGAAAGGATTCTTCCCATCCTCTGCGTGTGAGTGCTGAAAGTATTTTTCTCACACGGTGGGGGTTTATTTGTCGCAGGGCAGGCATGCATCCAGCTTGATTCAGGGACTTTTAACCCTATTTAGAAAAAGTTGGTATGCGAGAGCCGGGATTTGAACCCGGGTCGAGACCTTGGCAAGGTCCCATCCTAACCACTAGACTACTCTCGCGGCCTTCGTAGGAAAACCATGTGGGATGGTTTTTAATGGGTGTCCTCGCCTTCCGCTGCGTCTTCGTCTTCCTTCGTGATTCGTTTTATCTGTTTCTGAATATTGTGTTTGATCATCGAGTTTTTCGTGGCACGTTCGAGTTCTTCTAAGTGGTCGGGCGTCGCTTCCACTGCTTGAAAATAGAGTTCTCCGTTGGGTCCTTCCATGAGAACTTAGAACGTCAAGGTAGTATTTTTCTTCTTAATTTATTCGGGCATAGTTTAGTATCATATTGTTTATCACATATTTTT
>CAYHJZ010000086.1:0-3800 GCA_964357115.1 uncultured archaeon
TTCTAAAAAACATATTTATTACAATAATCTACCAACATGTAATATTTATTGGAGATGTGGGATATGTAAATAACTGCGTTTTGGAAAAAAATGGGGTGCCAAGGATAATTGGAATCACTTAAGAAGTATTTTCGACAGATAGATTTATTTTTTCTTCAAAAAAAATAATAAATGTGGCAGTGAGATTAATTACTAAACTTGAGAGACCAGGGTCATCTTTTGGCCATTCAACGTTACCATGTTTGTCGCCATCATTATTAGCGATAACAGACGGGATCTCAAGAATTTTTTTAAGTTGAATAATCTTATCGTTTAGATACGACGGAATTATTAATTTTCCATTTACTCGATATTTGAAAAATTCAGATAAAAGATTTTCTGTCGCAGTATTTTTTTGAACATGCGCTTTTAGGTAACTCTCAAAGGCAGAATTTGCATTTGTTATAGCACCTTTCCAATCACCACCCTTATTTTTTTCTAATGCACGTTGAAAAAAAATCTGTGCGGAAGAATATTTTGGATTTTCTAAAAGCAGTTCTCCTTTTTTTATTATTTCCTCATTTGTGAACTGTGAGTCGTATCTTTTTGCTAAATAAGTGTTATCTTCTAATTCGATTCGATATTTTACATTCTCAGTTTCAAAAATATTATTTACTTCACCAGCGAATCCACCAGCAAGGCCAACTCCTTTCGGTTCGACGATTTCCCTGCGCGCCTCAAATACGCAGAGGAGATGTGCAATAAATTCAATTACATCAATATAATCCCAAATACTCGCATGCTCTAAATAGTATTTCATTTTTTCCGATGTGGCGCTTGGGTGTTTTTCTTCAGCTATTCCTTTAACTCGTTTAAGCTTCGGCCATAAGATATCATTAAGACGTTCAGTATATGGTTTGTCATTTTGACGAACTAGTACATTCCAATCATTTATGACGTAGTAAAGTCGATTTCGAGTCGTCATATCAAGATCAATTAGCTGCGGTAATTTGGCGAGTCCCATTTGTGGAAGGGTTCTCTTAGAAAACGGCCTGTTAAACGGATTCATATTCTAATTTCCTGCCAAGTTCTTTTATTCATTCCGTAGACTAGACTAAAAATTTGTTCATAAGAAACTCTTTTCTTTTAAAAATAGGGTAAAAGATAAAAAAAATAAAATAGACAAGATATCAGCAACGATACTATTATACCGTTTCCAACAGCAGGAGATGTAACTGTTTATTCAAATATTGAGCCGAGGGATGATTGTATCATCCCTTTATACCGGCCCGCTCGATCGGAAGCGAGCGCGGAGTGAGAGATTCGAACTCCCGTAGCCGTGAGGCTCTGGTTTTCAAGACCAGCGCATTTGACCGCTCTGCCAACTCCGCCGAAATTTTGCAAAGCCTATTTTCCCCGGGCTTTTGGTAAAAGGCCGGATTGCTCTGCCAACTCCGCAAGAAAAAACCAGGGTTTTTTCCAAATAGATTGACCCTCCAAATGCTTTTATATCGCGGTGCGGCGGAGGGAGAATACAAGCCTATAAAAGGAAGAATTGGCTTTTTCGCGCATGCCTGAGATCCCCCCTCCCTCGTCGGTTGAGTCTTTCTCTACACCCCCTTCTAACGCAGGAATCCGTCCGGTTTCGTCGGAAGTTTTTGTCGGAAAGACCCCGTTCCCATCCAAAAATAATCTCCCCACTCCTCCTAAAGGTCCGGGAAAAGGAATCGACACCTCCGCACCCATGTCACCCGCGATGCTCGATGATATTATTCGCTCTCTCATTGATCGAGGAGAAGTACCCCTAGATGATCTTTCGCGCGCGAGCGGGTGGAAGTCCGTGGATTTGGAAAAAGTCCTCAAGATGCTTGAGAATCGCGGCGTGATTCGTTTGAATTATCCCGCGTCCTTGTTACAAGGTCCGAAAGTTTCGCTCGTGCACAAACT
Source organism: uncultured archaeon (assembly GCA_964357115.1). Lineage (GTDB taxonomy): Archaea > Iainarchaeota > Iainarchaeia > Iainarchaeales > VGJJ01 > VGJJ01. The sequence continues at coordinate 1,927 of CAYHJZ010000086.1, forward strand.
CGAAGAGGCGATCCTTCCCATTCCTGCGGGAGAAGTCATAGAAGAGTATTCGTTCTCCGCTGATGAGGTGCAGGCGAACGTGCAGATTGTTTCTATCGTGGAAGATAGTCGCGCATTCTATGCGTTGCGCGTGCAGACGTTTGGTCCGTACACGCAGGAAGTACTAGAAGAGTTGCGCGAGCGAGTCGCCACGGGAATTACGATTGAGTCGATTGATTTAGCCAACATGGAGCAAGCCAAAGAGTTGAAACGACAATTCTCGGAAGCGGCGAAGAAAGAATTAGCGGGCGTGTTCAAAGGAATGGACGATGCGATCTTGAATTCGCTCGCCGGACACATGCTACATACTTTGTATGGGTTAGGAGAGTTAGAACTCATCCTCGCCGATAATAATTTGGAAGAAGTCGCCATTAACTCGGCCAAAACACCCGTAGCCGTGTATCATCGTCAGTTTGGGTGGATGAAGAGCAATCTCATCATGCCGAATGAAGAGCATATTCAGAATCTCGCGTCGCAAATTGCGCGAAAGAATGGACGAGAGATCACGAATCTCAACCCTATCCTCGATGCGCACTTGCTTACAGGAGATCGTGTGAATGCCACATTATTCCCTATTTCTTCTACGGGAAACACGATTACGATTCGTCGGTTTGCACGAAAGCCGTGGACGATTATTGATTTCATTGGGCGAGAAAAAACCATGAGTGTGGAGATGGCATCGTGGATTTGGCTCGCCGTACAATATGAAATGTCCGTCATGGTTGCGGGAAGCACGGCTTCGGGAAAGACGAGTATGTTGAACGCGATTGCGTCGTTTGTTCCGTCGCATCAGCGTATTATTACGATTGAAGACGTGCGCGAGCTCAATTTACCCGAGTACACGAAGTGGAATTGGATCCCCCTCACAACCCGGAATGCGAACCCGGAAGGCGCGGGAGAAGTGAGCATGCTGGATTTGCTCTTGTCTTCGTTGCGAATGCGCCCCGATCGTCTCATTATGGGAGAAATGCGCACGCGCGAGGAAGCGATTACCCTCTTCGAAGCGGTGCACACGGGGCATAGTGTGTATGCCACCATTCACGCCGATTCCGCGCGACAAGTGGTGCGGCGCCTCATTGAACCCCCGATTGCGATTCCCGCATTAGAAGTGGAGTCGATTGATTTAGTGATTGTTCAATTCCGCGATCGCCGAACGAATGCGCGTCGCTTGTATGAGATGGCCGAAATTGAGTCGGGAACCACGAAGGAACAGTTGGGCGTGAATGATATTTATCGCTGGGCGTCGCGCACCGACACGTTTGAGAAACTCAACGAGCCGATTCGCTTGATTCAGAAGTTGAATTTGCACACAGGAATGTCCGAGCGCGAAATTCAGAATGAGTTGCTCGATCGTATTGCTATTTTGGAATGGATGGTCAAGCATGAGTGTTCTTCCACTGAGAAAGTGGGGAGTGTCATGCACGCGTTTTATTCTAACCCGCAACAAGTAAAAGAGTGGGCACGCCAAGACGCTGACCCGGTAAAATTATTCGGGTTCCGCCCGTCGGGAGAGTGACGTTTCATGTCGCGCGTGCGGTTCATGCTCATTTCCATCGAGCGCGCCAATGCTCTCCCTTCCCGTCTCGTAGGATTAGGCACGCACATCGCGAGACTCGTTCCGCGGCTGGATGAATCATTGCAACGCGCGCGCTTGAATGTGGCATCGGAGAATTATGCCGCCGCGGCGTTGATTTCGGCGATGGGATATGGTTTTCTCTTCGGCGCCGTTTTCACGATAATAGGGTTCATGGGCGCTTCCACCAGTGGAGGAGATCCTGTTTTAGGTCCATTAGTGTTGGGCATTTCCCTTGGAGCGGCTTCTTTTATCACAGCAT
>CAYHJZ010000087.1:0-3790 GCA_964357115.1 uncultured archaeon
AAGAAGGGCGTGTGAATGTGAATGACATCCGGGTGAAACGCCGTGAGTATTTTTTTGGCTTTGGAGGGAAAGTGGTACGCGATGAGGTAGTCGTTGTACGTGGGTAATGGTTCGGCGGGCAACCAAATGATTTCAATATTTTGGTGAGTCGGCATGTTCGCTGGAAACGTTTTTGGTTTGGGGGCAAAAATGAGAAACGAGTGACCACTATCGGCGAGCTCGGTGCACGTGTTGAGGATGCTGGTCGTGACGCCGTTGATTTGTGGCCAGAAGGAGTCGGTGAAAATGGCGATGTGCATGGAGAGGACAGAAAAAACAAGTATTTAACGGAAAGGGTTCGTTAGTGTCGAATGATTCGAATAGTGGATTGTTTTTTAGCAGCGGTGATGTGCGCTGTTCCCCCGATGGGGAAGGTAATCATGGGGTCGGTGTGCCCAAAGTCTACGTGCGAGATCACCGGAATGGTTTCGAGTTCTTTTCTAGAGTGAATCATGTGGTGAATGTCTTCATCGGTTATTTTGCTCTTGTGCTCAAAGCGGCCGATGACGACCCCCTTTACTCCTTTGAATTCGCGTTGATGGAGGAGGGATTGAAAGTCCCGGTCAAAGTGGACTTTTTTGGATTCGTAGTCATCTTCAATGAAAAGAATAGTGTTTCGCAATGAGGGAAAATAATCCGTCCCGAATAGGGATTTGAGTGTGGATAGATTTCCCCCCACAATGGTTCCGGTCGCGGTTCCTTCTTGAATGAGCGTCCAACCCTTGTTGAGTACTTGTTTTCGTTGGTCTTGGTGAGTGTACCAGTTGTCATTACTCCAATGCGTAGCCGGTGTCACGGAAAATGGTTTTTCGTGCATGACGCATTTTTTGAAATAATCAAGCGTGTAGTCGAAGTGTTTCTTTTGACCAAAGTTAGAAAACAGAGGCCCTGAGTAGGTGATAATTCCCGTCTGAGCGAGTATCGCATTCTGCATAGCTGTAATATCCGAATACCCTCCGAATATTTTGGGATGATGACGGATGGTTTTCCATTCAATGCGGTGCAAGAGGGAATTAGAAGCATACCCTCCGTCCGCTGCGAGAATACCATTCACTTCTTCATCCTCAAATGCTTCGTGCAAGTCGTGCAAGCGAGCTTCCACCGAGCTAGTGGAGAGGTGATTGCGTTCGCGCGCGTGCGCGGAATACGTGACCTTTATTCCCATCTTTTGAAACCGTTTTTCAGCGAGTTGAAGAATGGATTTGGAAATCCCACTCATGCTATTTGCCGGAGCAATGACGCGAATCGTATCCCCTTTACGTAATTTGGGAGGGGTGCGTGTTTTCATCAAGAGAATAAAAAAAAGGAGTATAAAATGAGAAGGGATGACTTCCCTTCAGTCTTGAAGTTGAGCATCACCTTTTTCTTCGAGCTTTTCAAAGGGTAGTCTTTCCGCGCTTTCTTAAAAAAAATCTTTAGTAGTATGGGGTTCCTGTAAGGGACCCGATTTCCTTTTTCCCGGGTTTTTGGAAAAAAGCCGAGTTATTCCCTCACGTCTTCGTATTTTTCAGATGCTTTTCCTGTGAGGTGGAATCGCACTCCGTTGTAGAGGTGGAATCCGATGTAGCGTAAGTATCCCCATTTTCGTACTCTTCGGGCGGAGACGAATTGGTGAATGTTTTTCACGTAGTGTAGTTTTCCGTGCTTTTGGGCTCTTTTTCCTAAATCAAGGTCTTCGCATGTGATGTAATTCGTGTTGAATCCGCCAATTTTTTCAAATACTTCTTTTCGAATCGCGATGTTGCTGCCAATAGGATTGTGCATGCCGAGAATGCTCGTGAGTTGGAGGAAGCGTGGCATGAAGAGAGTAGAGAGGTATTGTTCTTGTGCACTCACATCCGAGTAGAATACGGGACCGTAAATCAAACCCAATGCAGGATCGTGTTGAAATGTTTCATGAATGCGTCGCACCCAATCGCGGGGCGCGCGCGAGTCGCAGTCGGTGAAGGCGATTATTTTTCCTTCGGCTATTTTTCCTCCGGCTTGGCGTTCGAGTGCAATTCCTTTTCTCGTTTCGGTAGCTACTTTGTCGGCGAGTTTTTGGGCGAGTTTTCGCGTGGCGTCCGTAGATGGTCCGTCGGCGATAATGATTTCGAATGTTCCTTCAAAGTCTTGGTTGCGCAGCGCGGCAATGCAGGCTTCGATGTTCTTCTCCTCGTTGAGCGTGGGGACGACAATCGACACGTCGATTTCTTGGGGAACTTTTTTCGAAGGCATACTAGTATTCTGAAGTGTTTTTTTGGATTAAAAGGTTCGTGGTGCGGGACTCGACGATTCGCTTCTCCCACAAAAAAAAAGAAAAAAAAGGAAAGCGTAAGCCCGAGTGGCTTACGCGAAGAGCAATTTGAGGTAGAACATGGGCGAGACGAAGCTCTTTCGGGCTTCTTCGTTCACCAGCATTCCAGAAATGGTTTCTCGAACTTCTTTGCTCTTGGATGCTTTTCCAATCACGAGGTTGAGCAACCATTGGTGTCGACCCATTTTTTGGAGCAAGTAGCTCGTGTCCATTTCGGGACCGATGTCTTTCCACAAGGTTTGCGGGTACCATGCCATGAATTCGGGCGTGAAGTTATTTTCTTTGAACGCGCGATCGATGGCTTCCGAGGCGTATTTTCCGCTGGTCATGGCGTTTCCGATTCCTTCTCCGGAGAACGGATCAACCAAACACGCAGCGTCTCCCACAAGTAACCATCCTTTTCCGTGGAGGGTTTTCTTGAACGATCCGAAGGGGAGCGTCCATCCTTTGACGTCGGTGAGTTTTTCCGCGTTCTTGAATCGTTCTTGGAACAACGGGTGCTCTTTGATGACGCGTTCGGTTTCGGCAACGAGGTTCACGCCTTTCGCTTGTCGATCCTTGGAGACCATTCCTAATCCCACGTTGGCTTTTCCGTCTTCGAGGGGGAAAATCCAAAAGTATCCGGGCATGACGCTGTCAATGAAATGAATTTCAATGTTGGGAGACATTCCGGAAATATTTTTGTAGTACACGCGCGTGGCCATGCACAAGTGGTCGTCGGGAACTTTCTCCGCGTTGACTTTATTGGCAACCATCGAAGTAACGCCGTCGGCGCCGATCACAAATTTGGCGCGGAACTCTTCATTCTTCTTCGTGTTCAAATCCATTCCTTTGACACCCACGACGGTGTGGCTTTCATCAAAAATTAAATCCGTAACCGCGAATTCTTCTCGGGCTTCGACGCGTTTCTTGGCGTGAGAGAAAAGAAAGTTGTCGAACACGAGTCGTCGGCACACGTATCCGCGGGCTTTGGTTTGTCCTGCGCCGTCTTTCACGGGGAAAGGAATCTCGAGCATCTTTCCTTTGGGAGAAGAGAACACGAGTCCGTACACTTTGGCGTTGTCTATTTTTTCCATTTCGTTTTCGATGCCGAGTTCTTTGAGCATTCCCACGCTCTTCCCTGATACCGCGTCTCCGCAGATTTTGTCTCGGGGGTATTTGGCTTTCTCGAGCAGGAGGACTTTGTATCCTTTCTTTTGGAGGAACATCGCCGTGCTACTTCCGCCGGGACCGCCTCCCACAATGATGACGTCGTACGTGTTAGGGGGGGAAGGGGATTTATCACTCATATGCAGTATTGCGACTAGAAAAGGGATTTAAAGGATTGGGTGGGGGCCTATTTCACTTTGAGTTCGTGGATTTTGGAATTCATGAGGATTTCGAGCTCCCCAATGCGTTGAACGTCCGAGACGATGGTCACGAACGTGATGGCAATCCCCATTTTTCCCTGCCTCG
>CAYHJZ010000088.1:0-3784 GCA_964357115.1 uncultured archaeon
GATATTAACCTCGCCCGCGACCGAGAGGAAGGAAATACGTGCGAACAAGTTATTTCCTACGTTCCCGGAATAGGATGGATTTCTCTTATTTTCGGAGCAGAGAAAATTGGAGCTGTACTGGCTGCGGGAGAAAACGTCGCGTATGCTAGTGGAGGACTTCCTTGGGGAGTCTCGCTCACCATACTTAATCAACTTGTCATTGCACCGCAAGTAAATGAATGCACGGACGACAAGGAAGGGTACTTTGCTACGCTATTCGTTCCCAAAGAAAACACTAAAAGTAGTCAAACGGCTGACATTGAAAAGAACGTTTCCGGAAATGCCTTAGACGGGATTCGCGAGTTCGCGGATCGAATTGACGCGAACAACAACGGAGGCTCGCTCACCGACAAAGTGTTGCAAGAATCCACAGGAAAAGTAAAAGAACTCGTGGACGCGGCGCAAAAGAACGATGTGGCGGAAATCGAATTGCGCGTGACGGGAAGCTCATCCGGATACTTGAGCGCGAGCGAAGTCATGTACTTTTGGACGGGCGGAGATGCGCTCATCGAACCGGCTAAGTATAACGACACGGGAAGAACACTCATTTTGACGGAAGATGGGCACACGATCACGCTCGACAATGCGCAAGGAACGGTTTCGGTGGACGGAATCGAAGTGATTGGCGAGGATCATGCGGATCATGAGCGACTCAGCAACAAGAATTTAGAAATTCCAGCCATCGAACTCCCGCAACGACTGCAAGGATATTCGCTCGGCACGGACGCGAACCAACTCTTACTCACCATCAACGTGCGCGGCGAAGCCCTCGTGCAAGATGTCGAATTATTGGACTGTATCCAAGAAGCCGTGCTCCTCCAATCGGGCGTGCCGCTCAACTCGAACAATATGAGCGAAGCCTTTGGAACTACCGAACAAGTCACGACGACGGTGTATCCAAGTATTAGCTTTGATGCGATTCGCAACCGAATCTTACTCGGAGGGCAGCTTCCTCAAAATGCCAACGGGGGAAGCGCGAGCGTAAATGTTTTCGCGGATCGACACGTCACGGTTACAGGGGCTCCCAACTCTTCTGCGGGGAGCTTCCTCTCGGCGCTTTATGAGAACGGTTCCGTGATCTACAAACCTCAAACCAATGAGTTGCTCATCTGGTTGCGACACCACGAACAAGCCATTGTGACCGACGCGGATGTGCAATCGTTCACCGGAAACCTCACGACGACGGAAAACCCTCTCACCGCGTGCGAGGAACCCGCGATTAACCTGAATGTGGAAACCGATTCGGCCACTGCGGCAACGAAACTCAAAGGAGACAACCTCACCGCCGGACTCGAGAAGAACGGCCCCTTCCAAGTGTTTGAAACTGAGACCAAGCGATTCATTCTCTACTCGCAACTCGTGGGCGGAGAGTGCAAAGACTTCTTCAAGGTCATCAACAAGGAAACGGGAGACGTTTACGAGCAAGAAATCACGGGAATTAATCAAAATGAGGACGGGACGATTAACATTAACACCGCCGATGGACGATCGCACGATATTCTATTCTCGGACGAGAACGGAAAGCCTACCATTACGTACGATGGACAATCAGAAGTATTGCGCTCCGCCTCCGGAGCGGGAGGGTCTTTCTACTACGACCCGAACAAAGGAGCCTATTACGCGGAGAATGCGCAGTTTATTCCTCTGAATGAAAATTTCAAGAACCAGGGACTCGCCTTCCAAGCCAACCCGGATGGATCGGTATCCGGAAAAGCAGGAGATAATGTCTTTGTCATCAACCCCGCGCAAGGAGGAGAAGGACTGTTCAACATTCCCTCGCTTCCCGAAGACGCGGCCGGGTGGATGATCCTCGTGCTCGTGATGATGGGAATCGTTGCGGGAATCTATGTAGATTCGCGTAGAAAGAATAATCTACTTAACTAAATTTAGAAAAAGTAGGAAAAAGAAAGAGATATACGAGTTTTTTTTAAGAATAAGAAAGAACAAGTCAATTAACAAAATATGTAAATTAAAAATGCGTAGAATTATCTTTTTTTTAGAAATAATTCCTTATTTAAGCGTAATAACTCGGACCGTTCTTCTGATCTATTTTATCTTCCTGCTCTTGCGTCTCCTGAACCTTGCGCATCTGCTCTACGACTTCTTTCTCGGTCTTCTTCGCCTGCTCGTACAAGGGTTCTACTTTGAGATTGAGTTTGAATAATTTATTCATTCGTTGAATCAATTCGGCAGCGGCCTTGTAGTCAGCGCCAATCGTGACATTTCCTAACAACGAAATCGCTTGCACGTTACTCTGCTTCAAGTGCAAGAGCATGAGGGCGGTGATTCCCGTGGTAATGCCATCCTCGATGACTTCTACGTCTAAACCCTTGAATAGCGCTTTGCTTTCAGGATTCGCGGCAATACCGTATACCTTCACATCGCGCGCGCCGGTTTGAATACCCGCAAGAGAGACGACGCGTTCAATTCCATTCGCGAGAATCCACTCAATTACGGTTCGTGCGACGCGCGGAACATACTGCTTCGGAATCACTTGCTCCGAAATCAACGCCACGAGCTTGTACTTGTCGCTCACGTACACACGCGAGGGAAAAACCGGGACGCCTTGATGAATACGAATAATGGGGACAAACACTTCCGAGTGCAAGTGGCCAATTTCCTTGAAATCGAGATTCTCCACTAAGTATTTGGCGGAAATCGTTCCAACCAAACCCATACCTGGAAAGCCTTCCACGAGCGTGTAACCGGACCATTCGCGGTGTTCCATTTCTACAAAACGAACCAACGGATCGCGTGATCCCATTGCGGCTTGATTCACCATTCGGGGAACGGAAGCCGGTGCACGAGATGAAGGTTTTGTCTTGGATGCCATGAACTCGAGGACGCGCTTGGGGTTTATAATTCGGCCTTTTTTCTAAAAAGGCCGGCGAAAAAGGAGATATACCCCGGCCTAAAGACCGGGGGAAGTCATTTCGTACTCCAGTGAGAAAAAATACTTCTCTATGACCCGTCAAAGAGGAGAGAAATGGGAGTGCCAATGGAAATATAGTGAAGTAGTGGTGGAAGAATGACTATCCTGCCACGTGTTGTCCCGCGCGCCAGAGCAACTGACTCAACGGAATGAGCCAGAGCGCATATTCTCCGCCCTTCTGCAAGGAACCATTCATCCACCCCGCAAATACGCCGGCAATAATGGCATAGAGAAAAACATACCCCATTCCCGCAAGACGCGCGGTTTCACGCAATACCAGAGAACTATCTCCTGCCCCAGAAGCAAAACTCCCTAAGACGCCGGTGGTTAGACCCAACAACAAGGGAACTAGCAACCCTCCCGCGCCGAGGATGGTGTATTTTTCCACTGCTAACGCAGCCTCGCGCTCGCGTTGCAACGCATGAACGGTCATTCCTTCCTTGGCTAAGCGCATGCACGGATCGTTCCACGCGTGACCAGAAGTATAGGCTTGTGCCCACACGTGACGCGCACGTTCCATAAGCGGATGCGGTGGGAATATTTCTCCAAAGGCGCGCAACGCTTGTGGAACAGGACTTCCATTTCGAATACGCTGGAGGACACGGCGATACTCGCGCTTCAACGGGAGCGGCGTCGCCTGCGCGACGTGAGAGAGCGCCGTGGTAAAGGACATGAAGCTGGGAAGAGCCGACCACAGCAGCAAGGAATCGGGCAACTGACGAATGGCTTTTTGATGCGTGGAAGAAAAAACAGAAAACTGAAACACGGCTTTGGCCCCAAGTGGAGGTAAAGTCACGCCTGCGAGAACGAAGA
>CAYHJZ010000089.1:0-3766 GCA_964357115.1 uncultured archaeon
GAATACTTTTCCGGGTGTTGTTCCGGAAGGAATGGTGAGCGTGGTTTCTTTTCCGTGAATCGTGGGAACCACCGTTTCCCCTCCTAAGACAGCAGTGTCATACGGGATAGGATGTTCGATGTAGATGTCGGCCCCGTCGCGTTTGAAAATAGGGTGAGGTTTTACGTGCAACACGAGGTACGCGTCGCCGGTTTTTCCGTCGAGATAATTTCCTTGTTTGGGGAGGCGCAAATGATTTCCCGTGTCGACGCCGGCGGGAATGCTTACCTCAATCGTGGATGTTTTTTGCGTGTGACCATTGCCATCACACGTGGAACACGGGTCGGAGATCACGCCTCCGGTTCCGCGGCACGTCGAACAGGGCCCGGTGGTTTGGAATATTCCAAAGGGTGTTTTTCGCGTGCGGGTTTCCATTCCTCTTCCTTTACACACCGAGCACGTTTCTTTTTTCTTGGACGCGCTTCCCGTGCCGTGACAAGTGTCGCATTTTTCTAAACGAGCGATGCGAACTGATTTTTGTGTACCGAGCGCAGCTTCCTCAAATTCGAGTTCGACATTCACACGCACGTGTGCGGGGCGCGTGTCGCGTCTCCCGGAAGAAGCGAATCCTCCTCCGAAGGCCTGGTGGAGGAGGTCTTCCATGTTTCCAAAGCCTCCTGCGCCTTGCGTAAAAAAGTCAGAGAAGTCGAATCCAGGCGCTCCCCCTCCTTCAAAGGGGTTTCCGGCGAATCCTTGGTTGGCGGCGTCGCTTCCATATTGATCGTAAATTTGTTTCTTCTCAGGATTGGAGAGTGTAGAGTAGGCTTCGCTGATTTCTTTGAATTTCTCCGTGGCTTCGGGGGTCTTGTTCACGTCCGGGTGCCATTGTTTGGCGAGCTTTTTGTACGCGCTTTTGATTTGTTCCGGCGTGGCTTGCGGGGAGAGCCCGAGAATGGAGTAGTAGTCTTTTTGCGCCATGTGAATCGCCGTGCCTGAGTGGAAAATGAATGGATAGTATTTGAATGAGAGGGTTACGCGGCGTTAAATCCGGCCGCGTTTCTCGCATCGTAATTAGTTCGTTTTGTTTTCCGTTTTGTCGTGGACTTTGTAGTCAGCATCCACGGCATCGTCGGGGTTTGAATCATCGTTTCCTCCGTTGGTTTCCGAAGCGCCTCCGTGAGGAGAGGCGGGATTCGGTTGGTAGATTTGTTTTCCTATTTCCATTAAGTCGTGGTTGAGTTTCTCCATCGCGGTTTTGATAGAGGAAACGGGTTTGGGTTCTTGTCCCAACATTCCTTTGATGTGCTCGAGTTGCTCGGTGATTTTTTTCTTATTTTCAGGCGAGACTTTTTCTTTTAATTCTTCCAACATTTTTTCGGTTTGGTACACCGTAGCATCCGCGTTGTTCACGGTTTCGACTTCTTCTTTTCTTTTTTTGTCGTGTTCCGCGAACTCTTCGGCTTGCTTCTGCATGCGCTGCACTTCCTTCTCGTCGAGTTTTTGCGCCGCGATGATTTGAATGCGTTGTTCCTTTCCCGTTCCTTTGTCTTTTGCCGAGACGTGGAGAATTCCATTCGCGTCTAAGTCAAACGTGACCTCAATTTGAGGAACACCACGCGGGGCGGGAGCGATTCCTTGCAAGACGAACGTGCCGAGTTGTTTGTTGTCGTTCGCCATGGGTCGTTCTCCTTGGAATATTTTAATTTCAACCGCGGGTTGACTGTCCGCAGCGGTAGAGAAGACTTGACTCTTCTTGTGAGGAATCGTCGTGTTTCGTTCTACGAGTTTAGTCATGACTCCCCCAAGGGTTTCAATACCCAAACTCAACGGTGTCACATCGAGGAGGAGGACGTCTTTGACTTCTCCGCTTAACACGCCGGCTTGTACCGCCGCTCCCATGGCGACGCATTCCATGGGGTCCACGCCGTGCTCAACTTTCGTTCCGAGGATGCGTTCCACGAATTGGTGCACCGAGGGCATGCGCGTCGGCCCCCCGACGAGTACGACGCGGGAAATGTCCGCGGGTAAAAGTTTGGCATCCGCGAGGGCCTGATTCACGGGTTTCTCGCAACGTTTGATAATGGGTCCCACGAGTTCTTCGAGTTTGGCGCGGTTGAACTTCATCACTAAATGTTTGGGTCCGGACGCGTCGGCGGTAATGTACGGGAGATTGATTTCCGTCTCGAGTGTGGTGGATAATTCAATTTTTGCTTTCTCTGCGGCTTCCTTGACGCGCTGCATGGCGGTGGCGTCTTTCGTCAGGTCGGCGCGTTCGGAGTGGTTAAACTCTTTCACGATCCAGTCGACGATGATTTTGTCCATGTCGGTTCCCCCGAGTTGGGTGTCGCCGCTCGTGGATTTAACTTCAAATACGCCGTCACCGAATTCCATAATCGTGACGTCGAGCGTGCCTCCTCCTAAGTCGAAGACGAGGATTTTTTGTTCCCCGGTTTTTCGGTCGAGTCCATAAGCCAAACTAGCGGCCGTGGGTTCGTTGATGATTCGAATCACATCGAGTCCGGCAATTTTTCCGGCATCTTTTGTGGCTTGGCGTTGATTATCATCGAAGTACGCGGGAACCGTGATCACGGCTTGTTCGACTTTTTCTCCAAGAAAGGCTTCGGCGTCTTTTTTTATTTTTTGGAGAATGAATGCCGAGATTTGTTGCGGCGTGTAGGTTTTTCCGTGAATGGAGTACGTGAAGTCCGTTCCCATTTTTCGTTTCGCGGCCGCAATCGTGCCAGTGGGATTGGATACGGCTTGTCGGCGCGCAGGTTCCCCCACGAGGACTTGGTTGTCTTTCGTGAAGGCGACAACCGAGGGAAAGGCTTTTCCGTAGAGCGTGTTTCCTTCCGCAGAAGGAATGATGCGCGGCTTTCCCCCTTCAAGCACGGCGGCGGCTGAATTGGATGTTCCTAAGTCGATTCCGATTACTTTACTCATGTTGGTTTCCCCCGGTAGTAGTTTTTAGATTAGTGTCTGATTCCGCGACCCCGGGTCGCGTGTTTATTTTTACTTTGGCCGTGCGCAACACGTCGTCGTGAAAGAAGTATCCTTTCTGGAGTTCCTCGACCACGACATCGTCTCCGACGTGCGCGTCGTGCGTTTGTAAGAGGCATTCGCTCGTGAACGGGTCGAATATTTTCCCCACCGTCTCAATGGGACGAACGCCTTCTTTGGAGAGTAAGTGCAACCACTGCGTACGCAGCGTGTGAAGTAGGTTTTTGTCGGCGCCCGTAGTTTTCGAATGAGCGGCATCCAGCGTGTCGCCGAAGGAAAGGATTTCCTTGAGCGCGGCAGCCTTCCCGCGTTGATAGTGTTGGGTCTGCTCATGGAGCGTGCGTTTTCGGTAGTTTTCGAAGTCCGCTTGTACCCGTTGGAGGGTGAGCAGGAGTCCTTCTTCTGAAGGGGTTTCGGGGGTTTTTTTCTCGTTTTCGGTCATTTTACACCACTCAAAGCACAATATGTCTATTTTTTTTAGACATTTTAATCTCTTAGTAGTCATAGGTTTTTTAAGGGTTTGGTAGATGATTCGGAGTATGACCGACTCCTCCCCTCGGGCGCGCTTCCGTATTGTCATTCGTCGCGTCGAACAACCCTTTGAAGGAGGAGTAGAGCGTGAGATCGAGTGGCTGTGCGAGTCGCTCGGATTAACCCCCATTGGGAAGGACAAGGCGAGCGCGGAAATCTTCCGAGAAGTTGTGCGCGCCAGCGAAGATGGAAAAGGAATTTCTTCCACCGAGCTCACGGATAAAATCAATTTATCGCGAACCGCGGTGATTCATCA
>CAYHJZ010000090.1:0-3763 GCA_964357115.1 uncultured archaeon
GTTTCCATCCCATCGCGCGTTCCAAAAAGCGGTTTGATTCAAGTCTCGTGCCCCGGAGGCCGTGTTAATGTCTTTAATCAGGTACACGCACCCATTGTCTGCTTTTCCACAGTTTCCATTGGACGCGGTGAGAAGTAGATCATTCGCGGATGCATTCCCATCCACATTCACGAGCTGGACTCCTAAACCTCCATTCACCGTACTTCCTAACTGATCCGACGCCGTTCCTCCCGTCCATCGTGCGGAAACATGATGGGGATTAATGAGATCGAACTGCCCCGTGCGTTTATCGATGTCTTTAATGAGGTAAATAGCTCCTGCATCGGCTTTGCTGTTTACATCCGCGAGAACCGCGGTTAACAACAAATCGTTCGCGTACGCATTCCCATCTGCATTCACCAGTTGAACCCCCAACCCCGTCCCAATGTTAGCAATGCTTGTACGTCCCAAATAGTCTTTCGTCGCTCCCCCATTCCACGCCGCGTCAAACGAATCAAGATTTCCCAGTCCGTTCAATCCGCTTTTTTGGTGCGCATCTTTAATCAAATACACGCGCCCCGCATCCGCTTTTCCATTCACGTCAGCATAAATGCTCGTAATCAAAAGATCATTTCTATACCCGTTGTTGTCGACATCCACCCACTGTATTCCAAAATTGGAATCATTCGTATTTCCAATAAAATCATTGGTCAAATTCCCATCCCATCCTGAAGAAAACGCAGTGGCATCCGCGAAAAGCGTGTAGACAGGATCGACTAGAATAGTGGCGCGCGCAGGAACGGTGACGGTGATAAGCGTGTCAATAATTCTCTTTCCATCGCGATAATGAACGAGGACTTCAGGAGAAAATCCTCCATACCAAAAGTCAGACCAGTCGTAAACTCCAATCGGTGTTTCCAATCCCAATTCAATGGCCGCGTTCACGAGTCGAGGTCGCGCGCCAACGAGGAAAGACTCACGCGCATTTTCACTCGCGTTAGAATCACCCGTCGTGTTTCGATCGCTTCTCCCTTCAGTATCTATTCTATCACTCCCTAATTCTACAGGGCGTGTTTCAAGAAGTTGATACTGTGCCGATCGTCCGATTTCCCGCTCATCGACTCTCGCCTTCGGGAGATCGGAGACATGACGAATATGCACTAATTTTTGGACCGTTTCAGAGGAGGCATTGGACAAGATCATCTTCTGTTTTACTTCATTGGGAAAGGCGCTCAACGAACCCGCTTCGCTCGCCGAATCGACTGCGGCGCGCACATCATGATCGAGCGTCACGGAGCCGCACTCCAAGTGGTTTTCATTTTGTCTAAACGCAGGTTGGCGAGAAGAAGCGCTCTCCCATTCTTCTGCGCGAATTCTCCTATTGCGCGTAGTCGAAAGAATCGTTTCCCAACCTAGCATGCGGATTCGCCCTTCTTCTTCCGATAACGCGTCGCCCTCTCGCGCAGATCGTTCAACGGGAGCACTTTCGCATTCGAGACTGACCTGCATGCTAGAGAATAGCGTGCTCAACGTAGGGAGTCGATTCAAGGACTGTGCCGAATTGAAGAAGCGACGATTTTCAAGAATGTAAGAGAGTTTGGCCACCGCCACGCGAAGGGCTTCGGTTTCAGAAAGAGGAGCTTCCACTATTTCCCCCTCGCGAAATTCTTTTTTTGGGAAAAACCGAAACACGTTTTCTCCATAAACGAAAGAAAGGCGAGAAACCGTTTCCCATCCCCCTGCGCACGCGCGGTTTTCGCGATTCCACTGGGAACACCAATCTACTTTTTCATATTCCTCGGAAGCCACGCCCCCAGCGGATTCACCGTGCGAGTGCCATGTGCCAGATAGTATCACCGCATCGTTTTCACTTCCCAAAGAAGAAGGAACAGTCGGAATGCGTTCCCAAGAAAGAACAGTCCCGCTTTCCCGAAGGACGGTATTTTCAAGTTGAAGACTGGTAACGGGAAAATCATCCCACTCGAGGAGGACATCGTATATCCCTGCGGGCAGTCGAATGGGATCCCCATTCGAAGTAAATTTTTTTCCCGAACGAGGAGTGAACGAAAATACTCCAGCGATGTTGGAAGCACTAATTTCGATTTCTTTCTCAGGTATGTTTCTTTTCTCGGGCAGTGCACGAATGATTCGAATTTTCTCGTCGTTGGTTTCAATTGTAAAGTTTTCAATCGATTGCCATAAGAGGCGAGGTTTTTCGCAGACGGATAGAGAGAGAAAAGCATTCTCGCACCAAAACACGTGCGTGTGGGCCGCAGGATAGAGGATGATTTCTTTTTTGTACGATCCCGAATACTCAATGTCCACTCCGTCCACCACGACCCACGATTCATTTTCGTAGTAAAACACCCCACCCCCCTCAATGGAGTGAATGGTGGACAGTTGCCCATCGCCGAGAATAGGTGCCCTCTCCACGTTCATCTCTCGAATCGCACCCTTGAAGAAAGACAATCGGACATCCACGGGTTGACGCGGGATAGAAACAGGACCCCCTGCCGATCGCGCAATGGGTTCTCGCGTAGAGGGAGTGAAGAACGTAACCGCCCCGGCGTGATTGGAGGGTTGAACATTCGCCCGATCATTTTCGGATGCATCACCTAATTCTTCTCGCGTATTTCCACTCGTTCCGCGCGAGGGTTCTCGCGCACGTTCAACATGAATGGTCACGGATTTCGTTTGACAGTCTTCGTCCGAACAAAAGCGAATGTCAAAAACATAGGATCCGGGAGGATGGGCAGAGGAATCCCACTCCCCATACCAATGAGACTCGGAAGAGATGCGTTGGCTGAATGAATGATTTTCAGGCGAGTCGACGAGAGTAAGTTGCGCCTGCGTAATTTTTTCAGGATGCTCGGGCTTCGTGACAAAAACAACGGTTCCGTTGACCCGATCCCCCTCAAGGGGAGAGACAATGGAGAAGGAAGCATTCTCCAAGGAACTAATTCCAGAATCGCGTTGTGCGGAAACCCAAAATGGAAAAATAACCAAAAAAAGCAACGCGACGACAGAGAGTCCATACCATGAAGTTCTGTCCCGGCGAGAGCGGGTTTGTTGTCGCATATAGAGGAATCATTTTGCTGTTTAAATCCTCACCTCAAAGAAACGGAGGCGTACAGGTGCAGGAGAACATTATCCCCAAAGAAGTTATTTCTTTACAGAGCATCCCATTGAATTGGTTTTCAAAAAATGATTTCCCAAGCCTTTTTCATGAAATTATTTTCGCCGGCCTTCATAGTAAACACTAATTTACAATGCCTGAAAAACAGTGGTTCTTCTTGGTTCTAAAAAGGCCGAATTAAAAACTCCAAAATTCCAAAAAGAGGTAGGAGTTGATATTTCATGACGTATGTAGACGGGTTTGTGATCCCCCTCAAAAAGAAAAATGTCTCAAAATACAAGAAAATGGCGACGTGGGGTGCGAAAGCGTGGAAGAAGCACGGCGCGCTCGAATATTATGAGTGCATAGGCGACGATTTGGGCGTAAAAAAAGGAATGGGAACGGGGTTCAAAGGCCTCGCGAAGCTAAAGAGCGATGAAACCGTCGTGTTCGCATTCATTGTGTTTAAGTCTCGCGCGCATCGCGACGCAGTGAATAAGAAAGTCATGGTAGACATGTCCACGAAGGAAGTAGAAAAGCAAATGATGGAGATGGGCGAAGTCTTCGATATGAAACGCTTTGCCTACGGTGGATTCAAGACGATTGTTCAGAAGTAACGTCAAAATAGGGTGCCATTTTATTGTCGAAAATCGCAGATAACAGAATGGC
>CAYHJZ010000091.1:0-3739 GCA_964357115.1 uncultured archaeon
GCAATCGAATTCGCGAGGAAAAACAACATTCCGTATTTGGGATTGTGTTACGGTATCCAGCTCGCGACGATTGAGTATGCGCGAAATAAATGTGGGTTGGAAAAGGCAAACACCACAGAGAATGATCCCCAGTCGCCTCACCAGGTGATTGATTTACTTCCCGAACAGTTGAATGTCCAACAAAAAGGGGGAAGTATGCGCTTGGGAGGACACGACGTGCGAATGATACCTCACACCAAGGCGGCAGAAATGTTTGGAGAGCAAACGCGCTTGCGTTTTCGTCATCGGTATGAAGTAAACCCCGCGTATGTGGAACGATTGGAAAAAGGGGGACTGATTTTTTCGGGTCGCGCGCCGGATCAACCCATTATGCAAGTCTTAGAATTACAGGATCATCCTTTCTTCATGGCGACGCAAGCCCATCCTGAGCTAACATCTCGATTGGATAAACCCTGCCCCTTCTTTCACGAATTTTTGAAGACGGCGGCGAAGAATTAGTCAATAAAAAAAAGTGGAATACTCATTATTTTAGGATGCGGGAGCGCACGTTCCCCAAATTTTGGCGCTACAAAAATACGTGTCTTTTCCCGAGTCATCGTAGCACAACCATTCGTCCCAGCGAAAGTCTTCTATGTATGCTCCGCATCCGGTGTCAACGCAAAATTGGGTGGCGTAGAAGAACACCGTGTTCGCGGCCGTTTCGCACGATCCCGTCGCGTTGCACGCACTTCCCGTAGAGGTAGTGCTGATCACCGATTGAAAAGGCACTCCGCAGGCGTACGCGGTTTTTTCTCCCGGTGTTCCGTCAGGCACGTAGCAGTTCATGCTCGTGTAGCCATTTTGGTTCATTTCTAGAAAACAATTCGTCGCGCTAGCAATGTCAGCGTTGCCCACTTTGGCGCTGCCCGAGTCTTGAATGCTCGCGGGTTGAACGGCTCCGCCAATCGAAAAAGCATTAGGAGAAAACGATCCCGCGGCAAAGAATAGAGCGATCGCCGCGACCACGATGAGGATTCCCACATTCTGGGCAGGAAAGAGAGGCGCACTGGTTGGGCGTGTCATACTCAGTTAGTCCACGCCCCCTCATTTAAAGGTGTCGGGGAAGAACTAAGCTGTGAGGCCCTCGTATGAATCGTGAGCGTGAATTAGTGGAGCTTTTGAAGGAATTTTCTATTTTTGCAGGGAAGCTTGCGCTGCCGTTTTATGGAAAAATTCCCACGCTCATTAAGTCAGTGAACGTCCATGGAAGCCAGAAGGAGGATGTGGTTACCGTAATTGATCATTCCATTCAGGAGATGCTCCTCTCCGAGTTGATTCGAAAAAATTTCACGCACCTCTCCTTTAATGGAGAAGAGGACACGCACCTCAAGTTTTTTTTCTCGGATGATTACACGAAAGACGTTACCCTGCACTGTGACCCTATTGATGGGACGCGTGCCTTCATTCATGGAAATAATTATTTCGGTGTGGGTTTGGGGTTGTCGCGTTTTCAAAAACCAACGCATGATTTTTTTTCGAGTGTGATGTATTCTCCCCTCGAGGACGTATTGTATTGGTCGTATCAAGATGAAACGAGTCAACATCCTCACGTGGAGGATCCTCCAAAAACGGTTGCAGTGTGGAGAAGTTTGAATGAGCAAGGTCGCGCGGCGGCGAAAGAGTTAGGGTATGAGATACTCAATTTGGGATGCATTCACGTGGCTTCTGCACACGCCATTGTCGGGAAGATAGGCGCGGCGGCGTGGGGAAGTATGAATGTGCACGATAGTTTGCTCCCGCTTTCCTTTGCACGCGCGGCAGGAGTGAACCCAACGGATTTTGAGGGGAAGCCGATTCGAAAGGTCGAGTTAGCTGTAGAAAACGGCGCGTTCCCCCGTTATCCAGGAATTGGGTATTTTGCTTCCAAAGAAATTAGGGATGAACTCATTCCGCTTCTTTCTAATCCCAAGTATATTCTTTGATATCCCAAATGGTATTCTAAAAAAAAAGTAAAAAAGAAAATATTTTTTATTTGGCAAGCGCAAATCGAATCGCTTCGGGTAAAAGGAAAATCATTCCAGGATTCATGAAGAGCTTGCTTACGAAGTTGGTGGGCTCGTCCATGTCTCCTTCTTTTGCGAGGAAGCGTTCGATTCCTGCATCCTTAATTTTGAGGAAGAACGCATTAAGTTGAGCGTCCGTCATTCGGCTTTGATACGAGTGAAT
Organism: uncultured archaeon; assembly: GCA_964357115.1. Lineage (GTDB taxonomy): Archaea > Iainarchaeota > Iainarchaeia > Iainarchaeales > VGJJ01 > VGJJ01. The sequence goes on from CAYHJZ010000091.1 coordinate 2,206, forward strand.
CTTCCAGTGCATATCGAGTTCCTTGAAGATGGGACTCATGCGCGTCTCGTATTCATGAAGGGATTTTCCGTGGTGAATGTGGTCTTTGATGACGTCGCCTAAAATGTCGGCGGACTTGCAGTTCATGATGATCCCCCCACCCGTCGTGGCTTTGGTTTGGTAGGCCGCGTCGCCCAAGAGGATCATGGGATCGTGCACCAGTTTTCGAATGGGGGGCGCACACGGGATGAGAAAAGAATTAGTTTCTCGAATATGGAGGTCGATTTGTTTTTCTCTCACGAACGCATTGAAGGCGTGCACGGGGTTCATTCCCACTCGGCAACCAATTCCTACTTTGGCGGATTCGCTGCTCTCGGGAATTACCCATGCGAAGAAGTCGGGAGCGAAAGTGGTTCCTAAGTATAATTCCACAAATCGCGGATCGAATGTTCCGGCGGCTTTGACTTGATACGAGTGAACAAAGTCCCCGGGAGCGGATTGAATACCCACCGTCTTTCGCAAGCGAGAATTAACGCCGTCTGCCGCTACAATAATGTCGGCTTTCTTCATTCCGCCCTTTCCATTCGATTGAGTGAAAAGCGTGTTTCCTTTCACATTAATGACGCTCGTGCTGAGTTCAATGTTCGCGCCCGCTTTGAGAGCTTCCTTGTATAGTGTCTTGTCGAATTTACTGCGATCCATCACGTGCGCCACGGGTGTTTTTCGCTCGATGCGGAGTTGCGTGTTGTTGGGAGAAAAAATTTTGGCTCCGTAAATGTCATTCGTGAACGAGTCTTTCAAATCAAACCCTAAGGATTGCGTATTTTTGCTGGAGATGAGTCCGGAGCAGTGTTCGGGAATGCCAATTTCGGGGTGATCTTCGCACACGGTCACGGGCACGTTATTCTCCGCGAGTCGTCGGGCGAGTCGCAGACCCGCACTCCCCCCTCCCACAATCGCCACGCTTGATGCCATTAAGACGAGGCGATTCAAAAGCATTATAAGTTCATCCACGCCCTCCTAAGAAATGCTACGCATAGGGAATGGGGAGCGAATCGTAGGGATGGCTCTCGCGATGATGCTGATTCTCCCATTCGTGGGGTGGGTGCTGAGTAAAACCCTCGGCTTTCGCCTCACGGGAGAAGGAATGCTTTTTTTGATTATTTTAGGTTTGGCGGCAGGAGTTTTTCTCCCGCGTCGCCATTCCCGCTAAACGCGTCTCGTTTAGTAGTCGTCGTTTTCGCTTTTCCAAATCTTTCGACTGCGAACCGAAGAGTTCACCGATCGTTCTCTTCCTACGTGCGCTTCGGATGCGCCGCGCAGGATGGGGTTGTCTCCCCAGTCACTACTCGAGCTGGATTGCAGGCTGTTTCGCACTACTCTCACGCTGAGGAAGACGAGTCCTACGACGAGGAGGAATCCAAACACAATGGGGAGGCTTCCCGATACTCCGGAAGCGAGTCCGGTGATACCCGCGAACAAGTCCCCTCCATTCGGGTTGGCGACGGCAGTTCCACTCGCACGACGTTGAGCCGATAGAACAGGTCCGCGCGAA
>CAYHJZ010000092.1:0-3654 GCA_964357115.1 uncultured archaeon
CGCGCATCGAACTCCAAGCCTTGGCCAAGGAAGTCGAATCCTTCCTCAAGGCGCATGGGGAATGAGTGAATATCTAAATACTCGTGTTTCATCCAGAAAACATGCCCCGGATCACTCAACCCTCTTTACCTTTCTATTCGAATCGGACGCGGGTTGTTCTTCGTGCTATGCGTCGAGTGCGTGCACGCTTTCCAAATGCTACTAAAGAAGAGCGGCGTGAACTCCTTGCTCAACGTTTTGAACGCGCGTGGAAAAAATATTTTTCAAATGTCAAACGATACACGCGAGCAAGCGGGTTGAAGTTGGGTCGAGATATCAAATACATTAATCAATTTGTTCGTTCACTCGAAGGAGATCGGGGAAAGCGCTACGATGCCATTATTGAAATGGGTCGACAGGAGATGGATCAAAAAATTCCTGCATTTGATCCCATTTCTCCCTTTGCACCTTCGCTCAAAGAACAGCGCTATATCTCCAAGTCTTTTCCCTACTTAGCGTATGCGGCGTTGCGTGATCCCGATCCCGAGTATCGAGAACGTGCTCTTATGCGTGTCAGCATGATGGTTCACCCCGTGACTCAAGATTTGCTTCGCTACGTAGCCATTCATGAACCAAATGCGAATAATCGCAGGCTTGCATTTGAACGTTTGAAATTTTTTAATGACGAGCCTTCTCGTGCCGTACTCTTGCGCAGTCTTACATTGTCTAAAAATAGAAATAATCAAAGGGCTATTCTTGATTCTCTTGGTGAGATTGGCACGCCCGAGACGGCGCGGCAATTATTTTACTATTATACTCGTGAAGGGGCGCCTGAAATGCTCCGCGGGCAGGTTCATCTGGCCATTTCGCGCATGGCCGAAAGAATGAGTGAAATTAGAGAGGCATTAGAAAGGTATCCGCTTAATCTAAAGACCCCCGAGCGCCTGGCTGTTATAGTGTGTGCCTTGCAAGATCCGGCTGCTCGGGAAAAGGAAGCGTCCGATGTGGCGGACGACTTGTTCGATTTAGAAGGAGAGATTCGGAGAATGGGGTTGCAAAAGTTTGTGGTGAAGTATGGTTTAATCAAAAAGCCCATGTATTCTATGCAAAAAGACGTATAGACCCAATAGAAGATGTTGGATTTGAATGCGCTCGGGCGTTACTTTAAATGCCCAAACCCCGTTTATAGAGTATTCCGTGTGTTCGGAAGTGATAAGGTATGGGTCGAAGTATTACGATTGTTTCAGGCAAAGGGGGCGTGGGAAAAACGTCCATCACGGCCAATCTGGGAATCGCTCTCGCGCAGCGCGGTGTTTCGGTTTGTTTAGTAGACGCTGACATTGCCATGGCCAATCTTTCTCTTCTTTTAGGCATGCAGTCTTCTCCCATCACGTTGCACGATGTCTTGCTCGGTGAAGCCGGCGTGCAGGATGCGATTTACGACGGCCCTTCTGGCGTGAAATTGATTCCTTCCGGTTTGAGTTTGGATAATTATCGCCGCGTCGACGCCGATCGGTTAGCCAGCGTGATTAAAGCCATTCAGCACAAGTTTGATTTTATTTTACTCGACGGTCCGGCGGGGATTGAGAAGAGTGTTCTCGCCAGCATTGCCGCTACAGAAGAATGTTTGCTCGTCGCCACGCCCGATTCTCCTTCCATTGCCGACGTACTCAAAACTAAAATTGTCGCGCAGCGTTTAGGAAGCAAACCCTTGGGTGTTGTATTGAACATGGTTCACTTTGACAAGGGTGAAATTTCTAAGGATGAAGTCTCGCGCATGATGGAGTTGCCCGTCTACGGAACCGTTCCGTACGATGATGAGATGCGCTTGTCCTTTCAACGAGATAAAGCGTCTCCGGTTATTTTGCGCAATCCTCAAGCCAAGTCTTCCGTTGAAATCCAACGCCTCGCGGCTCGCTTGGCAGGTTTGCCCGTGCAACAAGAAGAGCCCTCGAAGGGTGGCGGATTCTTTTCCGGTTTTATGCGTTTCTTTTCTCGATTATTCGGGGGAAAGAAATAGTAGTAATCCGTTTATTTTTTTCGGAGGAGAAAAAGAGTATGAGTTCCACAGCAAATCCCACACGTCCTTTTGATTGGTTGAGCGAAAGCATCAACAAAAATGTCTTAGTCGAATTGAAAGGCAATCTTTCGGTTCGCGGCGTCCTGAAAGCCTTCGACGTGCACATGAACCTCGTCTTAGAAAATGCAGAATCTTTGGAAGGCGGCCACCCTAAAACAAAATACGGGAAAGTCGTTTTGCGCGGAGATAATATCCTATTGATTTCTCCGTAGGATTATTTCTTCATTATTGATTTAGATTTTTTTTAACAAAAAGGTCGACCTTCTGAAGCGGCGCGGATTTCCGTCCACTGCTTCATTGGGGTTGCTCATTTTTTCTGGCTCGTATCCGTTTCTGGCGCACCGCGTCCAGAATGTGTCGTATTGAATCTTCAAGCGTTCCCGGGCAGCGCCTCGGTTGTCCTCGAAAAACGTGTGCCAATAATCATCACTTTCATCATGCATCTCCTGAGATGCAATAGCTATTTGTCGTACTCCCGCTTGTTTGGCCATTTGTTCGAGTACGCGGAGCGCTTCAATATCCCATTTTGCGTATCGCTTTTGGATATCTCGGGGTGCCTCTTGCAACAAGCGCATTTGTCTTACCCACACGATCAACACCATTCCTTTCCCTTCCACGTGTTCAATCGATGCACCGAGATACCCGATACTATTTATTGCAGACTTGGAAACGTCTTGTAGTTGTTTTGTTTGAAAACTCTTAAACCACTCCCTGTTTTTTGAGAGGCTTTCATCGTATATTGGTTTGACATACACTCGTATGGCTCGCTCCAAGTTAAGTGTTTCAAAGAGATTTCTTCCCATGCGAATTTCGATGGTGGCTCGTGCACCATTTCCAAAAACGACGACAGGTTGAGTAGTGAAAAATGAATAGGCCCGCTGTTCTTCCACACTCATTGGCATATTCATATTCGGCTTAGGTTCGACGCGAATGTCTTTCGAAATTACTCTCTTCCAAACGGTATCCACTATTCTTCTAAATTGCTTGTTCTCAATAGGTTTTCCTTCGGTGAGTTTTCCCAGAATAGTCGAGAATGTTCGTTTGGCATGTGTGGTGCGAATATACTGGTGGTGCTGAGTCGGGACGTGTTTTAGTGCCTCACTCAGTCGAGGGGGGATCATTCTGACTCGTCGGCGTGTGCTTGGATTTTGGATCCCCATTTCGCTAGGATAACTTTCTCGCTATAAAAGAACGGGCTTTTTTCTCTCACTTCAAAAATGGAGGGAATTAATTCGTGTGTAGAATGAGATTAAGGTAAGTGGACGCTGGGGGATTTGAACCCCCAACCTCTTCCATGCCATGGAAGCGCGCTACCGTTGCGCCAAGCGCCCGTTATTTCTACCTAAAACGCCCCCAAACCATTAAAAATCGGCGTTCGAGAGTTCGTTAATTGCCTTCTCGAGGAGTTTAGTGCCCTTATTTTACTAAATGAGTCGCTTTTCGCCTTAAATTCGGGTCATTTCATTTAAACCGATTGTTCGTTTATGTTTATGTCAGCTCCCATACGTTAATTTCGGTGGGTTTTTTTTAGGAGGTTGATACAATGAATTCTAAGTTAGTTTCAATTATAGCCATTGGTTTGTTAGCTGTTCTCT
>CAYHJZ010000093.1:0-3584 GCA_964357115.1 uncultured archaeon
CTATCTCCCCCTAAAGTACGTATGACATCTTCCTCGTCGCACCCTACGCACAGCCTCCCCTCGTTCTCTATTTGTGGGCACCAGGAAGAATGCAACGGTTGTCCAAGAATGCGCGAAAACTACGATGTACAAGCAAGTGAAAAACTGAAAAAAGTTCAAAAAACACTTCAATATTATGTTGAGAAAGTGGAGTGGTTTCCCGCTGTATCGCGAGAGTTCTATCGAAATCGAGCCGATTTCTGGTACGACCCCCACATGCAACTCGGGTTTCGCCGCAAAGACGACCGATTCAAAGGACTCTCGGTGCCCCACTGCCAACTCGTCTCAACCGGAGCTCAAGCCCTTTATTCTCATCTCGAAAAACTACTTCCTGAGAAAAAAATCCCCCCCTATTCTGTACTAGAACAAAAAGGATACCTTCGATACGTCATTATTCGAGAGAGTAAAAATCCTTCAAAACGAATCGTGAGTTTTGTCACATTTTCACTTGAAAATGAATCAATTATGCACGAAATTGCTAACGAAATTCTACAAAAAAAACTTGCTACCGGAGTCGTGTGGATTCACCACCCCTCCTTCAATGACACCGTAGACGGAACCATCCACCACACGTGGGGAGAACCCCTCCTCACGGAAACGCTGAATGGAATTCCCTTCACGTACAACGCCTCCTGCTTCTTCCAAACCAATCCCGCCATGGCCGAGAAACTCCAAGAGTGGGTAATACACCACGTACCCGATCGCTCCCGCGTACTCGATTTGTATTGCGGCGTAGGCATTCTGAGCATCCCCCTCGCGCTGAGAGGACACCTCATTCATGGAGTGGAAATGAACAATGAAAGCATCATTTTTGCTCGTAAAAATGCGCATGCCCTCGGGATCGATGAAGACGCATTTTCGTTTGCTGCGGGGGATGTTCCTAAATACTTACAAGAACTCGAAAAACAAAATGAGAAATGGGAAACCATTATTCTCGATCCCCCGCGCTCGGGATTAAGTAAAAAGATTTGGCGACGATTGCTGCGACTCGAACCCCAAACTTTTATCTACGTGTCATGCCAGCGCGACGCACTCCTGCGCGACTTAGAATGGTTAGAAGAATATGCTGAATTCAAAATTGAAAACGCAGCTGCATTCGATTTATTCCCGCACACGGACCACGTAGAAACCGTAGTGAAAATCTCGATTAAAAAAATAAAAGAATTTCCTAAGGGTGGCTAGTAATTAATCCTTCTTTTTTCCAATGTGCGGCTTGAGTAATGCAAAAATCGCCATTGAATGCCCGTGTCCTAATTCAAAATCTTTTTTTAGCCAGAAGACAATTTCACCGGCTTTTGTTCCCTCTTTGAGCAATCCTTTTTTCTTCGCGAGTGCAAGAAAATCATTGGGTGATTTGCCCGTCTTGAGCTTGATGTTATCGAGATAGGCTTGAAATGTCATATTTTCATTAGCGCAAAATCTAATCCATCTAAGCTCGCGAGTTTGGCTTGTCCCACACTCTCGCTTCCACCGCCGGATCCTTTCACGAAGGAAAGAATAGTCTGAATGGTGGTCTTGGCATTAAACATGCTTGCACTCCCGCGCATCACAATCAACATCTTCGCGGACTTCGAAACCAGCACGACGGCAAACGTTGGATTTTGATTCACGAGCATCTGCCCGAGTTTCATCAAGGGATTGGGCTCCATGTCCTCAAGCACTTCCACAATCTTACTTCCCTTAGCACGGCCTTTCAAATCGCTAGCGATCCCCGCGAGGTAGTATTCTTCGAGCTGTTCAATCTTCTTTCGGGATTCTTTGTAATCATTCACCAAATTCTCAGCGGTCTTTTCCAAATCTTGTTCGGTGGTGTTGAGAATATTCACGATGCGTTGGAGCTTCTCTTCTTTCTCCTGCACAAACTTTAGCGCAGGCTGTCCCGTCGTATACGTAATTCGCTCGATTCCATCCTGAATGCTTTCCACTTTCATCACCTTGAAGAAACCAATCTCTTCGGTATTATTAATATGGGTGCCCCCGCACGCCTGAATATCCACTCCCTCAATCTGAACCAAACGCAGTTCTTTCCCCGGGACAAAACCCCCTTGGTAGATACGGAAGCCGTACTTTTGTTCCGCATCCGTACGCGAAACGATGAATTTTTTCACAGGGATTTTCCTCTGAACGTGTTCTTCGACTAACTCCTCGATTCGCTTGATTTCCTCCGGAGTAATCTTCTTGAAATGCGTCACATCCAAATGGGCCTTCTCCGGAGACTTGGACGCGCCGGCCTGCCAAATGTGATTGCCCAACACCTTTCGGCACATCGCATTGAGCAAGTGCGTCGCCGTGTGATTGTGCATGAGATTGGCTCTTCGCTCGCGCGAAATAAATCCTTTCACACGGTGACCTACGTGAAACACAGAAGGATCTTCCACCTCGTGCAAAATGCGATTCTGCACCTTTTGAACGCTCTTCACTCCCACGCCGTGCAGGGTTCCGGTGTCAAATGCTTGGCCGCCCCCTTCCGGATAGAAGAGGGTTTGTTCTAGTACAATATAGTTTCCAATTTTTGCTACGACATTCGACTCGAATTCATCCTCGTAGAGTTTGTCATAGTACAATGTTTTGGTTTCTGGAAGGGATTCCACTTCCGTTACGAGTGCAGCCTTCTTTTCTTTCTTCTTCTCGTTCTTCACACCCACTTGTTCGTAAAAATCAAACACTTCCTCTACTTCCACGCCGGCTTTCTTTGCCATGTCCACGGCCATCTCATATGGAATCCCATGACTCTCATACAATTTGACCAATTCCTTCTTCTCGAGCGGTTTATTCTCTCTCTTTAATTTCTCAACTACTACACTCATTTTCTTCTTTCCCGTTTCTTGTAGCAAAGCAAACTTCTTCTGCTCTTCTCGCACGACTTCCATCGCCGTCGGAAGACCCTCATGCAACGAGTCATCAAACCCGCGCAATTCCTTCACGTGGTCCTCGAGGATTTTGTTATAATCTAAATTAAACGAAAACTCGGCATTGAAACCAAACACGCGACGCAACAAGAGGCGCAAATTATACCCTCCGCCCCCGTTGCTTGGGAGTTGTCCATCCGTGCACGTATACAGGATCGTCTTCAAGTGGTCGGCCATCGCATACAAGGCTTGCAACGACGCCAAGCGGCCAAATAATTCTTTCTCATCCATTCCCAATTTATGCGCAATTTCCCCGCGCTTCTGCTTTACATTTCCCTCTTCCATGTTCAACAAACCCGAGAGCTTGGCATACTGCGCAAACAAATCCTCATCCAAGTGAACGCCAGTGTTGCGCTTCATGTTCCGCACGACATTTCCAAACGTTGTCTCGTAACTCGTGGGGGAGCCCGTCGTGTACCAGGCTAGACGTTCGAGTCCCGCTCCCATGTCAATCACTTTCGTCTTCAACTCACGTGAGGAGCCATCGTCGAGTTCCTCAAACTGCATAAACACACAATTCCCGAGTTCAATTCCCTTAGCAAAATACTCAATACTCGGACCAAACGTCCCGCCGCCCGCCCCCACATCTTCACGAAAGACGAGATCCTCTTTCTTCACCCCAATGACTTGCGTCAA
>CAYHJZ010000094.1:0-3455 GCA_964357115.1 uncultured archaeon
CTTAGAGCGGAGTTTAAACTCTTCTTCAATCAATTTTAGGCGTAGTTCCTCACTCACTTCAACTTTCATGGGACCCCTTCCTTTGGTGTGTTAATAGTTCTTGTCCTGCTTGGCTCGACAGGACAAAATGAATGCTAGGGATACTACTTGGGTCTTTCCTTCTATATAAACATTCCTTTATTGGCAAGGGGTTAGTCGCTAGAGGGAGGGTATAAATAGGATTGGGGAGAAAAATGAGTTTATGCCATTAGCCAATCGAAAAAAACGCCCCGAGGGCAAAATTATCAAACCGGAAGACCAAATTTGGAAGGAACAGTTTGACCAATTGACGCAGGATGACCATCGGGAAAAACTCCACATGTTGGGGCTAGACGACGATGAAACGGAAGTGTTGGTAGAAGATTTTGAGGAAGTGAAGAAAGGAAAAAAGGGACGCGTGTTGAAGGAATTGGAAGAAGAGGCCGGACCCGTGGAAGAAGTTCCTAAAGAGTAAGGGCGGCTTATTAACTGGGATTGAGATAGTAAGAAATGGAACGAAACGACGACATTGTTTTGCAAAGCAGTTCGAATGATCGCGAGAGAGAGGAAGCAATCAATCGTTTTAGGCAAGAATTGTTAGTTACGGGATACTCACCTAAGACAATGAAGATGTATTTGATTTATGCTCACAAATTTTTGAAACATGCCAATAAGGAAATAGCAGTGCTTTCAAAACAAGACGTTATTTCTTTTTTGGCACAAGCAAAAGAGAATAATGTTTCCAACGCGACACTGTCGCTAATGCATTCGTCCCTAAAATTTTTTTTACAACAACACTTGAAGTTGCCTATTGTGGATGACATCAAAATTCCAAAGAAAGCGAAGAAATTACCAAGCGTATTGACCATGAATGAAGTGAGAGACATTTTTAGAAACACGCGTCACGGGAGAAATCGATTGGTGTTGCAATTCATTTACTCCACCGGATGTCGGGTAAGTGAAGCGGTGAATATGCGCACGGAAGATGTGGATTGGGAAAATGGAACGGCGCAAGTGAAAGGAGGAAAGGGGAACAAGGATAGAATTATTGTTCTCTCTCAAAAGTGGATTGGAAATGTTAAAAAATATTTGAATAAGAAGAAAGTTAAATCCCCTTTTCTTTTTTCTAAAAAAAATGGAAAACCATTATCCACGGATACGATTGAACGAATTATTCGTCAAGCCGCAGAAGAAGTGGGAATTGAAAAACGAGTTACCCCGCACGTGTTGCGTCATTCGTTTGCCACCCATTTGTTGGAAAGTGGAGAAAATATTCGAAAAATTCAAGTTTTGTTAGGACATGCCAATTTGAGCACTACTTCCATTTACACTCACGTGAGCAAAGAAGAGTTGAAAAAAGTTCAAAGTCCGTTGGATAAAATGAAATTATAAATTATGTATTTAAATGATACATAATTAGCAGTTGGTGGGGTCGTTTCAAAAATAAAAAATACAGCCACCCCCCTCAATTCCACTAATAAATCAAAAATTTGAAATCAAAAGCAATTGGCGGACGTTTCCCAGAAGGCTTATATATCATGTTCGGATTCTATGGTGCACTTGATTTAACATAAAAATCAGGGGGAATATGATGACTGTACGACTATCCAAGCTGTTCGGAATGGACATTTACACCGACAATGCGGAATACAAGGGGAAAGTTTTCGATCTAGTGATTAACCTTGAAAAAGGAAAAATCGAGACCATGACGACGGAACCGTTGAAAGTCCGCACCAAGCAAGAAGCCCGAAAGATAATTTCGGAAAAAAGCATCCCGTATCAAAACATTTTGTCTGCTAAAGACATTTTGTTGGTTGGCACTCGCTCCAAGCCACAAGTAGAAGTGGAAGAGGAAGAAGAGCCGGCTAGAGGAAGCACGCTTCGCAAGCCGTCAATGCAATCTTACATGCGCCGCCGATAAATTTTTTGGCGGGCATTGTAACAATTATATACTCTTTATGTCTCAATAAACAACATAAGACAATGAATAGTTTTATTCATTAATTATTACCGGAAGTGAAGGGGGTGGCCGGCATGGCTAAAGCATACTATATCCAATACAAGTTTATTCTTCCTGAAACCATCAAACATTCTACCTATACCTATCAGAAGCTCTTTCGAGCCATTTACGGGTATACTCAAAATGTCACTAAATCGAATGGTAAAGTTTACCATTATCATCGTAAAGGAGTACTTTCAGACACTCCCTATATTCGTCCGGGAAAAAATGCCGTCATTATCCACCCTTCTGCCTTTCCTAAATTCAAACAATTTTGCGCTACAGGGCAGAATCCTTCTCATAATTGGCGTTCCAAAGGAGATTGGAAAGCAGTATATTATATGGATGAAAAAGAAGTTGATAATTCAAAAATTGTTAATGCTTTAGAAGATCTCTTAGAACGAACGTATTTGGCTTCGGCAGAGAAAACTCCTCAACGACTTCATGAAGAATTAAGCACAATGTTGGACAAGGTTCGCTCTTCCGAAACAGTGGACGAAACGCATAAACAACGCGTTTTATCCCATTCTAATGCTATTACTTCCAATGAATGGTTCAAGTCGCATTATTCTCATTCTCCAAAACTAACTGACTTTAATGAAAAAGTGAAATCATTGCGGAGCATGTAAAGGGGGAGTAATCTCTCTTTCTTCTTCCTCAATCAATTCTTTTACACTAATAATCAAATTCTTCTTTCTCCATCTCATTTTGCCCCCTACCATATTTGCTTCTAATAGGCCTGCATCCACTAACGTCTTCAAATAAGGGTACAAGCTTCGCTCATTCTGGTAGGTAATCCCGAATAACTCATTCACGCGACGCAGTACCTCTTCCATTCCCACCCACTCTTCATAATCAAGTACGCGGGTGATATGGTGGGCTTGCGTCCCTTCTTTGAATGTTAAATGATCCCACACATTGATCATTCTATATCTATTGGGCGGGGTTCTCAATCCATTATTTTCACTTAACTCCGTTAACTTTAATGACTCTCTTTTTGGGTTGCCCTCATTGGCTTGGGGGTCCTCTACCCACTTTTGGAGGGTATTGACTGCCCTAAACACCGATCGAAGCAACAACTTAATCATAGTAATTACTGTAATGATAGTAATTACTTAAAAACCTTATGGTAATTACTAGTAATTACCAAAAACAAATAAGTAATGACAATAATTTTGGTAATTACCTAAAATGTTAATATTTTAGATGAAAAAAACAGAGTGAGCGTGATTGGAAAATGAAAAACTCTCAACATTTAGCCATAAGCCAAAAATATGTTAATTTTTTGTCAAAAATAGTCGAAAAACCATCGAATGAGCCTTTATTTATTTGCAGTTGAGGGAAATTTCCCTCATTTTTCTTTAATTGAGACTTAAAAATAGAGTATTTTGATCAAAAATAAAAAAATGATTGAAAGAAAAAGAGCAATAGCGGGGGA
>CAYHJZ010000095.1:0-3289 GCA_964357115.1 uncultured archaeon
ATAGTAAGATCGTTGCGATACCCACCCCCGTCGAGGTCGACCCAATTAACGGCCGTTCCTGCGTTAGGATTGGCACCCAAAAAGTACCCGGTGGTAGAACCGTACAAAGCTAAGGAAACATTCGCGGCGACATTTAAGTCAATCGAACCGGAGAGGAGGTGAACATCTTGAATGGCGTACACGGCACCCGAAGAACCAAAGGGAGTAGAGCCGGCGCCATTAATCAACAAATCATTCGCCGTGTTATCCAAGTCCGTGTTCCAGAATGAAAGACCGGGGCCGGAAACTACAGAATCACCAAAATCCCAACCCGTAGCTGAACCATGAAACACGACGGAAAAATCAGGAGAGGAAGACAAATCTTTGATACCGGACTTTTTGTCAATGTCTTTAATCAAAAAAGCCGCCCCATTATCCGTGCGAGAAAGAGTGTTGGCGGCAGGAGCGGAGAGGAATAAATCATTTGTGTAACCATTGCCATCAATGTCTAAAACAAACGCACCCGAACCCGAATTGCGCGTGGCACCAATATTGGAATCAGAATCGGGGTAAGAAAAACGCAAATCGAACGAAGAAGCGGAATTCAAATCCAAGGAGTTGCCTAAACTAGAAAAACGAGTGATGTCGCGAATCACGTACGCGGCGCCCGTGTTGGAAGCGAACGTGTCCGCAGGAGACGCCACAAGGAGCAAGTCGTTGGCAAACGTGTTATTGTCGGAATTAATCAACTGGACGCCAGGACCGGAGAAGCGCGTGCTGCCCAAATTATCTCCCGCGAGACCGCCGTGAACGCGAAGAGAGTAGGAAGTGGAGTGAGCGAGGTTGTAATCTCCAGAGAGGGTGTTGATGTCATAAATCACGTAGAGGACGCCGTCTTCCGTCTGATCGACGGAAGCTAAGGCGGAATGAAGAATCAAATCGTTCGCAACTATGTTGCCGTCTAAATTAACGAGTTGTGCGCCCGAACCGGAACCTACGGTTGAACCCAAAAAATCACTGGCAGAAGCGCCGAACCAACGTGCAGAGTAACTGGAAGTAGAATTGAGAATGTTGGAACCGGAATACGAGTTCACGTCCTTAATCAAATACACGGCACCATTATTGGAGCCGGAATTGGCATCCGCATTCACAGAGACCAAGAGAAGATCGTTTGCAATGCCGTTGCCGTCCACATCCACTAAATGAAGGCCTTGCTCACTGGAATTCGTGTAGGGTAGCGTGTCAGAAATGGCGCCGCCCGACCAACGCGCATCAAAACCCGCCGCTAAAGAAATGTCACCGGACTTTTTGTCAATGTCTTTAATCAAATATACGGCACCCGTGTCGGTGGCAAAAATGTCGGCAGCATATGCGGCAATGAACAAATCATTAGCATAGCCATTGCCATCGATGTCGGCCAACAGTACTCCGTTCTTGGATTCAGTAACCGACCCGATCCCGTCCAGGGAGGATGCGCCAGTAAAACGAACCGAATACGAAGACGTGGAAGAAGTGGGAAGGAGGCCCGAATAGGAGGCCGCATCCTTAATCAAATACACGGAGCCGCTCGAAGAAGTGCCGCCCAAAATAGAAGTGACCAACAAATCATTCGCGGTGCCATTGTTGTCCGCATCCACGATTTGAACGGCGGGGCCCGAGTTGAACGTGTAGGGGAAAGATTCTCCAGCCACCACCCCATCCCAGCGCGCGCGGAAAGAAGAAAGAATATTCAAATCGAAGACACCTTGCCGGGTATCGATGTCGCGCACCAAATATAAGGATCCGGAGTCCGTGCCGAAAAAATCGGTGGAAGAAATCATGACAAGATCGTTGGTGTAACCGTTGCCATCTAGATCCGCTAATTGAGCCCCCTCACCAGAAAAGAGAGAAGCGCCCAAAAGATCGGTAGTGGAAGAACCCGTCCAATACGCACTAGCAATAGCGAAAGGAGAATTCAAATCATATGCGCCCGGAACATTCGTGTCGAGGTCTTGAAAATAATACACAGCACCATTCGAAGAACGCCCCGCAGTAGCAAATGAAACAACGGCCAACACATCATTCGAGTAGGAGCCGTTGTCGGCGTTGACGAAATGAATACCCGAGCTCAGCAGGCGAGAATAGGAATCGGAGTTATCATTGACGGTGCGGGGAAGACGATCTACGACGACCGAACCCGAGATTAACTGAAAATAGGAAAATGAAGTGTCAGAAGTGAAAAAGGGGTCGAGAAGAACCTCTCCGCCCGCAGGAATAGAAACATCGAGAAACGTCTCGACAATCGTGAGATTATTGGAGCGGTGAATTAAAATGCGGGGAGAAAAACCAAAACGAAGGTAGTCGGAAACATTGTACGAAGCAATGTGGCGATTGGATTCGTCAAAGAAACGAAGCTCGGGAGATTCCGGAGAGGGAATGATGAGCTGATACCAGGAGGACGGAGTAAAGGAACCGGCGTCGGTGTCAATGCGGGTGAACACGCCCTCGAAACGTGAACCCACGAGACGAGATTGCGAGACGGAAGAACGATTAGAGAGGGTGAGCGTTTGCTTTACGTCGCCGACGGCAGAGCCGAGAATATGAATAGAGGGATCGACGGAGGGGCTGGCCGAAGAAAGAGAATGTGTGAGCAGAACATCATCGCACGAAACGGGAAGTGACTCGCGCTGACGCCAACTGCTCAAGTCAGGGAGGAAGGATTCCCAATGATTGGAAAGGAAGGCGTCGGAAGAAGAGTCGAAGAAGAGGGAAGGAATAGAATACGCTGGAAAAGAAGAAGAGCGAGAAGAGAGTGAAAAAGAAAGAGACTCATCGGCAGGGGCGTCGCGAGAAAAAGGAGAAGTACACTCTACTCCGACTTCAAAGATAGAAGAAAGGCGACGGAGAGTGGAGAACGACTCACGCGCGGAAGAGGAAACGGAAAAACGCTTGTTCGTGTGAAAGAGTTTGGACCACGCTACCGTTTCACGCAAGAGAGGAGAGGAAGAAAAGGGGTAGTTGGAATCACTCCACTCCGCAGGAGAAGAAATTTGTTGAATAGCGAGCGGGGAAGAGAAAACAAAAGAAGAGGCGGAAGGGAAGGGAAGCCAAGGAGACGCACACGCGGAGCGAACCGCATCCCAATCAGAGCAGAGGCGAAGCAAGGAAGTATCAAGGCGAGGGTGAAGCGTGAATGTGCCCGAATCAAACGAATAAGATGTGGAATACACCCATGTCTGGGTCTCAACGGAGGGAAGACGTGCATCGGGAGAAATGGGAGCAAGATCGCTCTCTAAAGAATCGCGAGAAAGAGAATCTTCCGCAGGGAGTG
>CAYHJZ010000096.1:0-3211 GCA_964357115.1 uncultured archaeon
CTTAGGCACTTCGACTCGGACGGGGGGCTTTCGGTTCTTTCCCTTGATGGGGCTCAAATCAATTTCGTCGCTCTCTTCTTCTTCGTCGTCTAACGGAGCGGCTTCGTCCTCGTCTTCCTCTTCTTCGTGCACGTGTCCGTGCGCGTGAGCCGGGGCTTTACCATGAATCGGAGCGGCTTTGGCGTGGGCGCTGCTCACGGGAGCGGGGGCTTCTTCCATTTCGTCCTCGTCGTCTTCAAAGTCGTCTTCGTCTTCTTCCACGGGCTTCGTGGATGTTTTTTTCTTCGCCGAAAGATTTCCACCTTCGAGACCGCGCACCAAGTCGTCCGCTGTTTCGAGTCCGCGGATCATTTCTTTTTCATTTTTAGCGCCGGCGCAAATCACTTTACCGTTTTTGAACAACAGCATTGTGAGCTTAGGATCGTCCAATCGTAAAATAGCTCCAGGAAATTGTTCAGGTTCGTATTCCACATTGTCCAATTGCATCGCGGTAGCAAACAAATCTAAATTCTGGTGCAGGTTTCCCGTCGCCACCAAATTCACCACATCGTATTCAATCTTTTTCAGAATTTTCACGTTGGGTTGAATCTCATTAATCATTTTGTTGACTTTCTTAATCGCCACATCAATTTGTCCTTGCGCACTCGCGCCGGAGCAAATGATTTTACCATTCTTGAAAAGGAGCATCGAGACTTTGGGCTCTTTCATCTTGAGAATGGCTCCCGGAAATTGTTCAGGTTCGTATTCAATGTTCGGAATGCTCATGGCTAAATTATACAAATCCAAGTTGGCGTTGAGTCCGCCCGAAGCCACTAAGTTTACAATCGCGTAATCGATTTTTCGTCCTTTGTGCACAAAGGAATGCTGTTCAAAAATTTGTCCGGAACCCTCGCTCATACGATTCATCTCCCAACCTTTTTTTTCCCCAATTTGAGGCTTTTTAAAGGCCCATTTATATACTTCCAGCCCAAAAACCATTTAAATAGGAAGTAAATTCGGTTTTTCTAGGTTAAACAAGGCAAAAGACGCCGGGGTGGCGGTTTTCTTTATAAAAGATTCCCATTCTAGTTGATTTTAGGACCCTTTTAGGGAAGGTTGATGAGCTATGGCAGGAAAGAAAGCACGCGGTTGGCGCGCAAAAACACGAGCAAAAATTACGGCGAGAGGCAAGCCTACGGTGACGCAGCGATTGCGCACGTACGACGCCGGCCAAGCCGTCCAAGTAGTAATTAACGGAGCCTTTCATTCGGGCATGCCGTTTAGACGATTTCAGGGACTCACGGGCAACGTGCTCCGCATGCATGGACGCGCAGCCATTGTGAAAGTTCGCCAGCGCGATCAGTGGTGCGAAATCATTGTGAGCCCGGTTCACTTGAAAGTCATTGACAACACCGCAATGGTAGCGGAGGCCGCAGTATGATTGGCAAAGAACTCTTAGGAAAGAAGCCCGTTTCCTTATCCCGCGTGCGCGAACTCTTAGAAGACCGCGCCACCGTGGAAGGAGAAGCCTCCTACGAGCAGACGCAAACCATGGATTACGTGTCCAAGTTCGCCAAACTCTCGAAAGACAAGGCGGAGAGCTTGTTCAACAACCTCTTGAATATTGACCGCATGACGGAAGAAGCCGCCGTGAAGATTGTGGACTTTTTACCCGAGGACGCGGAGTCGATGAAGCAAGTCCTTCCTAAGGGAAGCGAGCTTTCCGATTCCCAAATGGGGGACGTGTTGACGCTCATTAAGCAACACGCCCAATCCTGATGAGAAACCGGGTTTCGGTTCTCCTCGCTCTTTTTTTGTTGGAGAATCACCCATAAATAGGCGAAAGGAAAAGGCATACTATACGCGAGCGTGATCACCGATGAACGAGGAAAAAGCACTCATCTTAGACTATTTGCCCCAAGGTAGAAGTTCGGGGTTCAAGAACGAGCCCACGGCCTTCGTGTTAGGTCTGAGTTTCTTTACGTTGTTGGAAGTCGCCCCCAAGCCTGGCGTAGCGTTGAAGCCGTTGGAAGAAGTGTACATTGGCAAAGAGGCGCGAGACAAGATTGATCACATCAAGCAGCGCGTCACGTATGATAATTTGACGAACACCGCGAAAGCCGAATTAGAAAAAGCCGTCGAGCACGGTATCGTGTTGAATGAGAAAAAGTTTTTGCATTTTTTTAACGCGAGTGGGAGTGTCTCGTTGAAACGCCACCAGCTCGAGTTACTCCCGGGAGTGGGGAAGAATCACTTGGATGATATTCTCCGCGCGCGCCAGGAGAAACCGTTTGAATCACTCAAAGATATTGAGTCGCGGGTTCGTTTCTTGACGTCTCCCGTCACCGTGTTGCGCCGCCGCATCGTGTCCGAGTTAGAGGGGAACGAGAAGCACTACTTGTTTGCGCGCCCCCCTCAAGCGGAAGACGCGTTGCCCCGAAGGTCCCGCTCGAGTCGGTGAATCGCGTGACGCTCGAGTCGGTTCAACAGGCCATGATGGAGGCCGGTTTTTTTCCCGAGAAACGGTTCTCCCAAAATTTTTTGATTAATGAAGAAGTCGTCCGCGCCCTCGTGAATGCGGCGCACCTCACGAAGAAAGATCACGTCCTCGAAATTGGAGGAGGAACGGGTATTGTCACGCACGCCCTGGCGGAAACGGGCGCGAAAGTCGAAAGTGTGGAAGTGCATTCCTCTCTTGTTCCTTTTTTACGAAAACGTTTTGTGTCACACGCGAATGTAACCATTATTGATTCGGATTTTCTCAAAGTGGATTTGAACACACTCGCATTCACGAAAATTGTCGCCTCTCCCCCGTATGCGATTTCGGATGACATCATGTACAAAATCCTCGCGCACGGGTTTGAGCGTGCGTCGCTCGTGTGGCAGTTGGAGTTTGTGGAGAAGATTCTTTCTACACCCGGAAGCGGGGAATACCACCCTCTTTCCGTAATCACGCAGTATTTTTACGACGCAGAGATGGTGCAGAAGATTACGCCCAAGTCGTTTTACCCGGTTCCGAATCACTTCTCAGCTATTCTTTCGTTGAAGCGCAATAAGAGAAAAATGATGCCGCACTTCGAATTATTTGTTTCATGGTTGCGCGTGCTCTTTCGTTTTAGAAATAAAACCCTCCGCAATGCGGTTCAAATGTTGAAGAAGAATCCCGTGAAGGGCATTGATGCGTCCGCGTGCGAGGAATTGATTGCGGGTCAAGAGATTTCAGAAGAGAAAA
>CAYHJZ010000097.1:0-3164 GCA_964357115.1 uncultured archaeon
CCCCGTTGTCTATCGGCTAGGATGCCACCTTGACATGGTGGAGGGGGCAGTTCGATTCTGCCCGGGGCTATTATTCATTCCTCCCTCTCCTTGACTCCGACGATTTTGATCGAGGCGAGGATACCCTATTTTATTCCCGCATTTTCTACTCCACGCTATGCCCGCCCAGGAAGCGATCCGAGACAACATCCAGAAGCTCCGAGAGATGGGACTCGACGACAATGCCATCCTCTCTGAGTTAGAGAAGATCGGGATTCCTAAAACACAAGCCTTACGGTGGATTCGACAAGAACATGAAAGAGAAGAAAGCGAGAAGAACACGCACACGGAGAAAAAAGCCGACCATGGGAGAAAAAAAGAAGAAACCCACGGGATTCGCGTAGAGGAAGCGGAGGACACGCCCGCCACTCACGCACGAAAAAAACACGCTGAGAAAACAGCCGAAGACGGGAGTATTCGAATTGAGGAAGAAGCTGAGAGAGAAAGTCCACGTGTAAGTCTGGTGGAAAACCAAGACCGGCGGAGAAACTCTCCTCAAGAAGAAAACGAGAACGCGCGCACGGCCGCGCCGCCGAGCCCCTCGATTGAAAAGTTATGGGAGAAAGGAATTCTCGCGACGGTGGATGCTAACTTAAGCCAAATGCAAAAACTGCGAAGCGAAATAGACAATGTAATCGAGGCCAAAGTCACTGAGCACTACCGCGTCATGGAGAAAAAACTCGAAGCCTTGTTTGAAGCGCAGAGAGAATTATTCAAATTCAAAGTGGACGCGCAGATTGATTCCAAAATAAAGGAAGTGGATGATTTACTGCAACAAAAAATCAATGAGATCAAACGAATCAACTTATCGACGCAGGAAGACTTACAACGCATCAAAGGACAAAAAATGGGAATTGATGATTTAGTCGCGGACTTGAATACTAAGGCTGTGCAACTTGAGGAAACACGAAGAGCCATTCTCACCGACACGGGAGAAAAACTCGATGACATTCAGGAAAAAGTAGATGGATTACTCACGAAGACGGATGAACGAATTAGCGAAGTGGAACGACGCGCGGCGAAAACACTTGAGTTAGAAGAAAAAATCACGAGTGGATTGACAGAACAAGTCGAAGTACAAGCGAATCGCATCCTAGAAGATCGCGTAAAAGACCTGAGACAAGAAATGCAGGACGAAGTTATCCAACTGAAAAAAATGGGAGTGGAAAGCGGAACCAAAAGTGGAACGGGGTCATCCGAGTTGCAACAAAAAATAGTTGAAGCCGAGACCAAGCTCCAAAACCTCGACGCCTACACGAAGCAATTCTTAGAAACACTCAAGAATGCCAATCTGGAAAGAGAAGACCAAGTCAAAGCCTATCGAAAAAGACTGGATGATTTTGAAAATGCCTCGAATCAGCGCGTGAACCAATTGGATATGAAGACCAAACAACTCGACGCTGTGGTGAACCAACTTTCCGCACTCATTACGCAATGGAATGCGCAACTCGCGCACGCCCAACAAGTCAGTGTTGCGGAAGAAAAACCAAAGAAAAAAGGATTATTTTAATTTAAAAAAAAAAATTAATTAAAGAAAAGAAGGGGGGAACCGCGAAGAGAGAAGCGGTTTCAACCCCCTTCGAAGGGGAAGCGTCAACTAGGGGTAAATGTAGAACGACCCTGTGATGACGTCCTCATTTCCGTTGAAGTTATTCAACTGAAAATACGGCGTTCCATCGGAACCAAAGGTGTAGGTTCCCCAGAAGACATTCCCATTATGCCAGCCTACGATGCTGCTTGCGCCCCACACGCCTAAGAATCGCGTGTTGGATTCGCTCGAAACTCCCTTCAAAATTCCTCCAATCTCGGCTCCGTTTTGAGACGAAATGAACTTTCCCGTTGCGGTAAACGCATTTTCAGGAGAGGACAACAAAAAGTTGTATCGCTTCGAAGGAGTAGCTCCCATGTTGAAGTAAATTCTCGCCAAATCGGAGCGCGAATCGTCACTCAACGAGGAAACATTGAGCATGCGATCCACATTCTTGGATGATAATGCAATTCCCACCGGAGACTTAATTTGATCCGCGAGATTGGCTTTCAAGCGTGCAATCGAAGCACGATATTGTGAAACAAATTCAGGAGACTGTCCGGCTAAACGTGCCTTAATTTTTCCATGAATGGTTGCGGCATCGCTCACGGAGACTTCCGCGGTAGCGACGGTATTCAATGGAGTCTGAGCGGTGACCATGCTGCTGAAGAGCAGGACGGCTAAACCGAGAGCCATGAATGATAATACATTAGTAGGTTTCATTGATATCAACCTCCACACCCTCAACAGCTAGGAGCGCCAAGGGTTGTTGACTATACCCTTCCTTTTGACGTGGTTTAAATGTACGCTGAGCAGAAAGTTTCGCGTAAAGCTTTACGAAAGTTTACGAAGGAAGAAAAGAGAAAAAGAGGAAAGGCGAAACGGGATTCGCCTAACCAAATCGAAAAAAACTATATGGGTTGATCAACGAAGACGTAGATGTTACCCGTGATCACATCGTTGGTTCCTGCAAAATTAACGAACTGAAAGTATTGCGAGGGAACGCCCGAGTTGGCATCGATATGAAAGACATACTGCCCTGTGAAAGAGTTTCCGGCGTTGGTTCCTGAAACGTTGTAATCGCCCCACGTACCATAAAAGGGAGTAAAGTGAGACGTGGAAAGACCGTAAAAGTCACCCCCATATTCACCGGAAGGAAGAGGCTTTGAAGTTAGAATACCAAAACCCTGCCACTTCTTGTCGGAAGATGTAATGTAAAAATGAAACAAATCTACGCCGGGCGTGCCCGTCGGAACGGTGGAGGTTTGCAAGAGCATTGCTTGTTCTGCCGTGACTGCATCCACGCGAGTAGGGTTCCAGACTTTATTCATTCGCTTTAATCGAAGAAAAGGATTGGAAGTAATTTTTTGAGTTAAGTAGGAAGGAATGTCGCGCGCAATTTGCTTCGAGGAAGAATGGCTACGCAACTCTAATGCTTGAATGGTTTTTTCTGGAGTCCAAAAGGAAGGGGAATCCGCTACGGAGCGTTCTGTCAATGCCATCGAAAACGAGGCGAAAAAAATACTCCCGAGAATTGCGGTAAGTCCTAACCCAGCCCCACGTGCCATCATGAATCATCCACTCCGATTCTTCACCC
>CAYHJZ010000098.1:0-2599 GCA_964357115.1 uncultured archaeon
CTAATGTAGGGGACACCTGCTAATAGCGACGCCCAAAGCTGCACGTTAGCAAAGAGGGCAGCGGCCAGAATCACAGGCATGTTACTCACATACAAAAATTTGACCGGGAAACGTCCGCCCGCTCCCGATTGTCCCATCGCCACAGGAATATTGACGTGCATTCCTTCCACAAACACCACGATGAGGAAGATGGCAATGACAAAGAGAATGGGAAGCAATCCCACGAACGCGTTGTAGGCGTTTCCTTCAATGAGGGATTGAGCAATCGTGAATATTCTTCCCGCGCTTCCGAAGGCATCCGCGGGTCGGAAGACTTGCCAGAAGAATCCTTGCGCGACTCCTCCCGCAATGAAGAGTCCGATTCCGGATCCGATTCCCCACTTGGAGACGAGTTCGTCGAGGTAGAGGAGAATAATGCTTCCAATCGCAATTTGGAGGACAACAAAAATGAACATTCCAGGGGCCGCTTGCAGGAATCCAACACCGGGAATTCCAAATCCGAGGAAGGCTGCACCTTCGAAGAAAGATAAAAGAATAGCTAACAACTTTTGCGTCGCGGTGAATCGCGCTTTATTTTGAGGTTGAGTTAAGTCAATGCGCAGAAACCCTCCTCCCACGAGAAGTTGGAGGATGATCGACGCCAATACGATAGGACCGATTCCCACCGTGATGAGGGAACCGATGTCGGAAGCGAGAATGGTTTGGAGGGCTTCGACTTGTTGCGTGGATTGTCCGGTGAGACCGATGAGTTCAATTTGTCCCATCGTAAAAAATAGAATGAGAGCGGCGGCCGAGTAGAGGATGCGCTTCATGAGCGGCGGGGTGACTTCGGGTCGGCGAACTTCAGGAAGAAGTCGCAGGATCGGGTCGAGTCGCTCGAAGAAGTCAACCATTACTTACCGCCATCCTTAGAAGTCGGGTCGCTGACTCGCGTCTCGCCGCCTCCTGCGTTGAAGTTGTCTTCTATTTCGCCGTCGGCTTCTTCTATTTTGCGACGGGCTTTTTCACTAACCATGATGTTGCGCACGAACAAATCCGAGGGGGCTTCTCCAGCTCCCAAGAGTTTTTGGACGCCGACTTTTCTTCCGTCAATAATCCAAAGTCCGTTTTCTTGAACGATTTTTCCTTGAGTTTTCCACTTCCCTAAGTAGCTGGGAAGTTGGGACACGTTGATCGAGATTCCCGTGCGAGGTCGAGGGTTTTGTCGAACTTTGACGCCGAACGTTTCGTAGTATTTGGAAAATTTGTGCTTGTGGCTTCCCGCTTTTCCGCGTCCACCGCGATTTCCGGATCCGCGACGATTCTTCGTGTCGCCGTGACCGTGCGTGCGTTCTCCGCGTTGTTTTGTTTGCGTCGTTTTGCTTTTTCTTACAACCATATTCTTCACCTACTCACTTACATCATTTGCACTAACAAGGCGTCTACTCCCTCGGCATGAAAACCGAGCGGTCCTTTTAATGAAGCCGGTTTCTTGATTCCTTTTTCAAATCCCTTCTTGGGGGAGTTCAATCGGAACCCGGGTTTCATTCCTAATTTTGAAAAGGTAGTCTTCCCGCTAATAAGGGCGTCCGTCAGCGCGTCCACACTCACCATTTTGTGCGTGGATAACCATTCTTTCGAAATGCGCAAGTCTCCCGCGCGGCGTCCGCGTTTTTGGATGAGTTGCACGACCGTTTCTTTCTTGACGGGACCGTAGGCCACGTAGTCTTTGACTTTCTTGAGCATGCCTTCTTTTCCTTTCTCGTCAATGAACACGCACGTGTGCTTTCGATCCAGGTTGAGTGAATCGAGTGCGGCGCGAATGTCGACGCGAACGGCTTTAAGTCCTCGAATGCGGATAGCGACAAACATTATTCATCCCTTCCTGTGCGACCGCGCGAGAGTTTTCGTTCGATGTCCGGAGATGCGCGAACTTTGTTGAGTTCTTCGAGCGCGTTGTACGCGGCGCGAATGTAGTTGAGTCGCGTGTCGCTGCTTCCGGTGGTGCGTCCCCATACGTCGGTAATTCCGGCGAATCGGAACACGTCTTGAATTTGTTTTCCAACTACCAGTCCCGTTCCCTGAGGGGCGGGGCTGAGGGTGACGCGGACGGATCCGCATTTTCCTTTAATCTTGAATGGGACGCTGCGCGTCGTGTTGGAGAAGTCTTCCCACGAACCGGCACCAATGCGCACCGGCATGAGGTTGAGTCGCGCGTTGCGCGATGCTTTTCGGATAGCACCGAATCGTTCTTTGTCCGATCCGAGTCCGAGTCCCACGTATTTCTTTCCGTCTCCGACGAGAACGTAAGCGGAGAAATTGAAGCTTCGTCCCGCGGCGCGAACGTACGTTGTCTTTCGCGTGTCGAGAGTCTTCTCCATGAGATCGGGAACGAGCGTGTCGATGATTTCGGATTCGAGCAAAGGCATGTTTCGTGACCAGATTTCTTCCATGGAAGTAATTTCATTTTGTTGAACGAGTTTTCCCGCGTTCGTTTTAGGATTCCACGCGCTGAGGGAGTTCATTCGGTCGCGTTGCTGCGCATTCATGGGCGCGGAGGCAGCGGCTTCTTTGAGTTGTTCGTACGTCATGAGGTCTTTTCGCGGAAGCTCGCCTTGTC
>CAYHJZ010000098.1:2609-3099 GCA_964357115.1 uncultured archaeon
GGGTGACGGCAGCGCTCGTCGTGCGCGACATCTTCCTTGTCGGGGTCGTCTTCATCGAGAGAGGGGCGGTCCTTTACCGAAGGGTTTTCTTCCTCCACCGCGACGGGGCGCAAATGCTTTGGGTCCAGTCATGCGTTGTTGCTCTCCATAATTGTTTTTTTGGCGTTTTCAACCGCTTCCGTGAACGACGTGGCGTCCAGTTTTCGGGCGGCGTATGTTGAGAATTGTGTCCGATTCTTTTTTGAAGCCTCGTTTTTGGCGAAGGCGACAATGTGTTTTCCGCTGAGTCGTTCCGCGGTGGGAAAGACTTCTTCGTTCACGCGCACGACAATTCCGGCGTCGACAATTCCTTTCACCGCAGCGAAGAGTCGCGTCCCGTGAATGGGGGGCTGAATTCCCAAGTCAATAATAACTTCGGCGAGTTTTTTCTTTTTCATTCGGGTGCCAGCGAGCAATCCTGCAAGGTAGGCGGCAGGAATGTTTCCTTTGT
>CAYHJZ010000099.1:0-3088 GCA_964357115.1 uncultured archaeon
TGTTCTTTCTTGAGTTCGAGTTCGCAAATGGGACAATTGCTTTTGGCTTTAGATAAGTTTTGTAGCGATTCCGCGTGCGCGAGTGCCTTACCCGTGTGTTCCGCAAGGTGATGCTCAAGTTCGGTCATTCGTTCCGTGAGTTGGTTGCGCGCATCCGGGACACTGGGGTATTTCTTCTGCCATTTTTTCCATTCGGCTTCGTCTTTTTCTAAGAGCGCAATCTCGATTTCCGTGCGCGCAATCGTTTCCGCGAGGCGCTTTCGCACATCGTTAAGCGTGTGGGTTTCTTTCTCCGCGGACTCCAATCGTGTCTTCACGCGCGTGACTTTTTCGCGCACATTATTGAGTGTTTCTCGCGCCGCAGCGACTTCTTTTTCTTTTTCTCCCGCTTTCTCTGCAATTTTGGCCTTTTGCGTCATGACCTCGGATTGTTTTTTCTCTAATGGAGCAATTTTCTTTTCCCATTCGGTTATTTTTTCGCGCAGTTCTTTGGATTCTTTCACGAGCGCGTGCAGCGCATCTTTGGCTTCCTTAATTCCGTGTTGCGCGTGCGTCATGCTCTTTTGGAGTTGTTCCCGGCGCGAGTGGGCTTGGTGGATGCGTTCTTCCGCCACACGAATTTCGGATTTTTGCTCTTCGACGCTTTTTCCCAATCCTTCAAACGCTTGGGCTTTCATCCCAATGACTTTCGCGTCGAGTTCCGAGAAGGCTTTTTCTTCCGCGAGAATACCCGTTCGTGCCTCGGCGTGTTTGGCTTGGGCTTCTTCTTTCTTCTCAATAATCGTCACTTGCTTCGCGAGCAATTCTTCGAGCTTCTCATTCAAGTGGGTCGCTTCAAGGTGCAGCACCGTGGCTTTGGTTTGTTGGAGTTCCTTCTCAAAGGATTTGAATTGTGTCGCGTGCTCTCGTTCACGCGCGAGTTGTTCAATGATCGCCATGCGTTCGTTGAGGACAATGGTGACGTCTTTTATTTTTCGATCCACTTTTTCCAATTCTTTTAACGCTTCCCCTTTTTTCTCATCAAACTCTTGCAGTCCCGCAACTTCATCAATGAGTTCCCTCCGTTGAGTGGGGTTCATGTCAATGATGCGGAGCAAGTCTCCCTGACTCACGAGGTTGTGTCCGTCCACGCGCAACCCGAGTTCGCCGAGGAGGTTTTGCACTTCATTGAGTGTTACCCGTTTTTCGTCAATTCGGTACACGGACTTTCCTTGCTTGTCGATCGTTCGCGATATTTCAAACGTGCGATCGCCGTCCTGTAAAGATAAGGTGACTACGGCGTATTTTTCCCCCGCGGCAGCACCCGAGTGAACCAAGTCGGTGAGTCGTGCGGCGCGTAGCGATTTGAGGGATTTTTCTCCGAGAGCAAATAGCACGGCATCCATGATGTTGCTTTTTCCACTTCCGTTGGCTCCTGCAATGGCAGTGAATCCATCCGCAAAGGGAATTTGGGCTTGCTTGAATGATTTGAAGTTTTTCATTCGAAGATGAGTGAGTTGCAGCATGATGAATCGTCTTCCGCTTGGTTACATTTTCTTCCCATGAAGGTGAGTTCGGTTTGTGTGAGTCATTTTTTCGTCTCGAACGCTTAATCCTAACACCGTGGCTCCGAAGAAGAGAGAAAGGGCTCCGTAAAGGGATTCGTACGCGAGTTGAATCCATTCGTTTTCAAAAAAAATGGGAACGAGTAAGGGGAGTGACGAGAGGAACGATCCCACGATCATGAGTACGATAACGAGGGCTCCCACGGAGAGAATTTTTCCCGTGGTGAAGTGCCATGATTCCGTGAGCGCGTCTTTCGCAGAATGATTTTTTCCGATGAAGGAACTCGTGAATGCGAGTTTGAGCGTGGCGAAAAACACGAGGATAATTCCGACGAAAGCAAATAACGGAAGAATGAACGCGTTCACTATTCCACCCAACACGGAAGCAAGTCCGATGACGAAACTTGTAATGGCAAACAGTCCCGCAGAGGCGAGGAGAATAACGAATGCCACCACGAAGGAGGAACGAATGAGGTTTCCGAGCGGAGTGGCTGTGGTTTGAAGCGTGGACGAGATGAGTGCAATCGCGAAGAAGGAGAGGGCAATCGAGACCCACAATCCAATTACGCCTAAGAGTATGTCTCCGAGCGCCAGGGAAGAGGATGCCTCTCCTGCGTTTCCGGAAAAGAGAAGGGGAATGAGGAAGTCGGCACCGAGGATGATGATGACACCTTGGAGAGCAACGAGTCCCCATATCCACACGAAAGAGAGGGGGTGTCGGGCCATAGCCGCGGGGGCGTGGAGGATGTGCGTAAGCATGCGTGATACACCGGACTCGTTTCACAAGGGAAGGGTTTTTTCCTGCCTATACAGGGGATGGCTGCGTCGTTTTTAAGCCCTCTTGTAGGCCCCTAAATGGAGGGAAAATACTCTCCCAAATAGAAAAGGGAACCCCGTCAAAGGGTTTGTTTTTAAGCGTTTTCAAGGCGATTTGATACTATGAAGGTTCCTAAATCCAAGAAATTGTATTGTAAGAAGTGTAACGCCCACACGGAGCAGAAGATGAAGCTCTTCAAGACCGGTCAGGCGCGCTCCTTAGCTATTGGAACTCGCCGAAACGTCCGCAAGCACAAGCGCGGATACGGTGGAAAAGCCAAGTTCGTGATTAAGGTCAAAAAGCAGACCAAGAAGCCTGCATTTTTAGCCGAGTGCCCGGCGTGTAAAACCAAGCGCTACTACGTCATTCCCAAGCGAATGAAGAAAGTCGAACTCGCAGCGTAGTTCAATCAAGGACAGCCGCTCTGCTGTCCCCATTATTTTTTCTTTTTGTTAGGGGTAACTTTAGTTACCCGTTTATCGGCACCGTCGATCGAAATCGACGCCTCGTGGCCCCCCGCACGAAAACGGGGGAAAACGGCGATTGGGTTCTTTTTTAGAGCCTCAAACCAATTTTTTCGGCGGAAGACAACCGCTTCTTTTTTATTCCCCAAAATTCTCCCCTTAACGCATGACTTCCAAGACGTCTATTTTGTTAATTGTTCAACAACATCCGGGTATTGATTATCAGCATTTATTGTCCAAAATTTCGCCCAATTATGCCAATT
>CAYHJZ010000100.1:0-2953 GCA_964357115.1 uncultured archaeon
CCGGCCATGCGAGAAAAACGAGCATGGGTGATACGATTCGTGGGAATGTCGAGGTCGGTGAATAAGATAAAGGGGGCGCGGAGGGACTCGGAAAGCATCGCGGCGCGGGCTTCGGTAGAAATGGCGTCGGTGCCCCCGAGCATGACGGGGACGCGATCTTGCTGGAGTTGGGCGACTGTCTCGGCCGCCGTTTGGCAGACGTGCGGGTGGGCGTCGGCGAGGAGACGCAAGACAAGGGAGGCGTGCAAATGGCTCGAGGCGCGGGTGGCATCCTCCACATCGACAGGAGGGACGCCGAGCTGCCGAGCGGCATGGGCGGCGGAACGAATGTCGTGGGATTCGCCAATGACTAAGGCGACGCGCTTCCCGGCGGAACGCAATGTGGCGACGGATTGGGCGAGTTGGGTGAGCCAGTCTAGTTGGAAGGTGTGGCGGCGGAAGACGAGGATGCCGGGCACGCAAACGACTACCGCTCCCTCGACGGGTGTTTTAGACGAAGGGAGGGTAGAGAAAGAGGAAGGGGAAGAACGAAGCGAAGTAGAACGCGAGAAGGAAGAGGGCGGGTCCTCATCGTCATAGGAATGAGAGGAAGGCATTGGCGGGCTGTCTTCGGCAGTCGCTTCAGGAACGGATTTTTTTTCTTCGGGTTCCCGGAATAAATCAAACATGTCCATGAGTGGACCGACTCCTACAAAACAGTTGCTACACCGCCACGTCTCTGTATCCCACCCAAGTATAAAAGCGTGAGCGTGCTAGAAGAGAGCATGCCTCCCGTCGGCCGAAAACGATTCGTTCAGACTCGCGGCGCAGCACCCCGATTTCACTTGATCGACATTGGAGCAGGGCGAGCAGAGTACGTTACCCGGAAGATCAGACAATACCCCCATCGAAGGTACGGAGTCATTGACCCGCGATATCGACCGAATCATGTTACAGAGACATATACCCACGAGCTCAGCCATCTAGCCGCTGATCTGCCGGCGCGAGGAATAACGGTATATGCTAGCAATCTAGTGGAAGCATTACGACAAATGAAAAAAGAAGGGGCAAAAACACGCTACTTTAATGTGGATTTTCCATTCATTGAGAATCAACGTGAGGCAAAGGTTGCCCTGCGAAACATTCTGCGACTTGCGAACGAAATTCCTAACGTCCTTCAACCCGGCGGAAAAATTTTTCTTCTAACCGAAAAAGAAAGCGCGGTTGAACTGTATGAAAAAATAGCGCGAGAATACGGCTTGGAAGTCACGAAAAAAAAGGTTTCCGTTCAGGCATCGAGAACTCGACCTAAAACATTCACTATGGGAAAAATCATGGAAGTGATTCCTGACTTACCTTACTTGTGGAGAGTGACATTCCGATATATACCTTCAGAATATCGCCGTCCCAATAAGCCGTTTTAAAGGATTCCCACCCATTTCTACTATATGGCCAAAGAAACCCTTATGGAAAGCGATTCCGCCGAGCAGGCGCTCTTCAAGAAGAAGCTGAAGGAGCTGTCGGGATACAAGGGAAGGGGAACGGAACTCATTTCCGTGTACATTCCGTTCGGAACCGACCGAGGAAGTGTGATGAATCAACTCGCCACTGAAATGGGTCAGTCGAGTAATATCAAATCTCCTCAAACGCGGAAGAATGTACAAACCGCGCTCAAGAAAATTTCGAATTATCTCAAGCAAACTGATTTCAAGATTCCCGACACGGGAGTCGCCGTGTTTTCTGGAAACGTGTCGCCGCAAGAAGGAAGAACGGACATGCGGCTCATCGTGCTCAAGGCACTCAAACCTTTACGGACTAAACTGTACTGGTGCGATTCGTCCTTTCACTTAGACCCGATGCAAGAAATGATGGTCCCGTCCGAAGTGTACGCGTTCATCACGATGGACAAGCGAGAAGCGACCATTGCACTCATGGTGGGAAAACGGTACGAGGTCATTGGACACTTTACTTCGAATGTGGCAGGAAAGTTTCGTGCCGGAGGACAATCGGCGCAACGATTTGAACACTTACGACAAGAAGCGGCGAACGACTTCTACAAGAGTGTGTCGAACAAGATCAACTCTGCATTGGAAGGAAAATGGGAGAAGTTGCGCGGCGTGATTGTGGGAGGACCGGGACAAACCAAACACGACTTTTTGGGAACCGAGGCCATGGATTATCGTATTCGAGAAAAAATACTCGGAACGTTAGACATCTCCTACACGGATGAGTCGGGCATTCGAGAACTCATTCAACGAAGCGAGGACTTGCTGCGCTCTACCGGAATGATGCAAGAGAAAAAACTCGTCGAAAAATTCTTGTTCGAGGTAGCTAAAGACGGACTCGCGACGTATGGACAACTCGACGTGGAAGAAGCTCTGCAAAAAGGACAAGTGAAACTCCTCCTCGTGTCAGAAGGGATTACGTGGAGAGTCATTAAAGTGAAATGCACGCAGTGCGAAGAAGAAAAAGTATTCACGCTGAAAGACGCCACGAAGGAATTCGAATCCAATAAAATAAAATGCGAGAAATGCGGATCCGCCGTAGAAGAAATGGAAGAGACGGATTACTTAGATCACTTACTCGAAGCCGCGCACATCGCGGGAACCGAAACCGCAGTCATCTCCATAGATACGGAAGAAGGAAGCCAATTCTACCATTCTTTTGGAGGAATTGGAGCGATGCTGCGGTACAAATAATATTTTAGAAAAAATGAAAACAAGACATTGAAAAAAATAATAAAAAACAACGACGCAGGAAAAAACAACGCATGCACCTCCCCTACTTGACGACCACGCCCCCGCTGGGAGGGGAATTGAAACGAAGGATTGAGGACTTTAAAGTAGAGGAAATCCTCGAAGACGGGACGGTTTGCCGAGTCGAACAATTGAACCTCAACCCCCCGCCGAGAATGAACTTGCCCATTCCGGAGAACCCTTCCCCGACGAAGAACGATCAACTCCACGTGTGGATG
>CAYHJZ010000101.1:0-2859 GCA_964357115.1 uncultured archaeon
GTCCCCTCGCTACGTATCTTACGTTTTCTACCAATCCGGTGCTTCCTGATTTAACGGCGAATAAAGAAAACAGCAGCCGCTTCCTCGATGGTTTGGGGATTGAACAAAAAGACGTGAATGGAAACTGGCGCTCGTACGAAGACTTATCCCTCCCTGAGAAAAGAACCCTCTCCACCGGACTCTTGATGCACCTGCACGAATACAATACTCCCGAATGGAAACTCAACGAGATGGTGGGCGAAGTCTACACGCTCCTGCATGAAGAAAAGAAATCCCCTTTACGCGACGCAAAAGAATATTCTACAGTGCTCAACGCGTGTGGTCGTCACGGCGAATCGAGCATTGGCTTCCAAGTCTGTTTAGGGGATCGAATGGAATACTACGAGCGCGCGCTCGGATTACTGCAAGAACACCGAAGGCAACTTGCAGAGGGAATTCAACTCATGCAGCACGAAGGATTGTTCGAATACGAAAACTTTTACTTTTTTGATGCGGGAAGTCGAATCAAAGACTCGATTGTAGGCATCGTGGCCGGAATGTTGTACGGTAGCGGCGGCGTCAAAACCGACAAACCCATTGTAGCGTTCTCGCGACACGAGGATGGGAGCATCAAAGTCTCCGCGCGCGCCACCAGCGAACTCGTGCGAAATGGAATTAACCTCGGATTGGCTCTCAAGGAAACGTGTAAGGAATTTGGAGAAGGAAACGAGGGAGGGGGACATCGCATCGCGGCCGGGTGCCGATTGCAAGAAGAGCATTCCACGACCTTTCTGCCCGCTTTTGACAAGCGACTCGGCGAACAACGACAAAAAACGTTTCAACGCGCCTAAAACTATTAATACCCCCTCTCCGCTTATTCCTAAATGAAATTCGCCATCGCTCTTGGAATTTTCTTGCTTTTTTCTTCTCCCTTAGTCTTTGCCCAAACCACGGAAACCCCCACTTTGTTTGGAGCGAGGGAATTCATCCACGATGCCTTCGACTCGAGCGGCATCCTTGTTCCCGGCTTGCGAAGCCAACTCGGAGTAGCCAGCCAGCAATTCAAATCTCTACCCTCTCCCTTGCGTGATATTTTTGCTAACCAAAAAATGTTTGTCGAGCTCACCCTAGCGGATGGAGGAATAGAAGAACTTGGGATCGTTACGGGAGCAGATGAAATACAATCCGTCACTCGATTTGCTCCTCAAAACCCCACATTACAAGTGTCCTTAGACGAAATGACCGCGATCGAAGTCGCCGTCTCTCCCAATCTTTCCGACGCCTTTGCCACTGCCGTTGGACAGGGAAAAATAAAATACAAAGCGCTCTCTTCGCAAGGAACAACTGCGACTTTACTGGCGGACATTTACGTGACCATTACTATTATTATTAATTCCCTCTTGGATCTTTTTCGAGTAGGCAGATAGGCACACTGCTACGAAATACAAAAAAGTAGTCAATGATTATTCTCTTTCTTTTTTACTTCTTCATTACTTTATACCGAATGAGTGGAGAACGCCACCCATCCTTGCATACGAAAAGGCTGAATGATCTGCGACGCGGTCTTATCAGAGTCACACAACACGACCACCGTGGGTCCGGCGCCGGCGAGCATCGCCTTCAACACACCCGGCATCGTATTCAACGACGCAATTAAGTGAAATGCGGGAGCATACGCATCCAATTCTAGCGATTCAAACACATTTCCCATTTCCGATGCCATCGCATCCACAGACTTTTCTTCAATCGCTTTCATCATGCGTTCCACGGATGGATGTTCCTGCACGTTGTTCACTGAAAAATGGCTGTAAATCCATTGCGTCTTATTCGAAGGAACCACGATTGGGGGGACAATGAATGCGAAATGGAGTTGCGGCGGGGAAGGTAATGGTGAAATAATTTCTCCCCTTCCTTGTGCGCGAGCGGTTTTTCCCCAAATAAAAAAAGGAACATCGCTTCCAATCTTTCCTGCCAACATCGCTAACGTTGCATCTGATAATTGCGTCTTCCACATCGTATTCAGCCCTTTCAACACGGTCGCGGCGTTCGAGCTCCCTCCTCCTAATCCGCCCGCAGAAGGAATATGTTTCTCAATAAACACTCGTGCGCCGTGAACCCGCAATCCTTTCTTTTGGCATTCTTCCTGCATGAGCTGAACGGCTTTGTAGCACGTGTTACGCTCATCTAAGGGGACATTAACATCAGTGCACTGCAAAATAATATCAGTGTTCTCCACTATGCTCTCAATAGTAATCGTGTCGTGAACATCCAATTCCTGCATGACAAAGTCGACTTCGTGATATCCGTCCGCACGCTTGCGAAGCAAGTCGAGAACCAGGTTGACTTTCGCAGGGGATAGATGGGAAAGGGATTGCATATCTTTCTTGGGTTAAAGAGGATTTAATAGATATCCGTTGCCGCTTCGAGTGTGGATTCAATGCTGCTGAGCGAATTAAGCAAAGTATGATTCATCGGATCCATTTTATCATAAGGGTATTTTTCAGAAAACCATTTGAACAATGCCTTGAAGTTAGATTGGATCAAATGAATGTGTCGAATGTCCACTCGTGCCGCCAATAATTGTTTTTCTGATTCATCTAGCTTAATCTTCGGTGTTCCATTCACGGTTTTCTCTAGTGCTCTTCGCTGCGCGTTTCCAATAATTGTTCTAATTAATCTACGCTCGTGCAAAGGGAACGGGTGCAAAACCATTTGAAGAATATACTCTTGCGTTGCCGCGCGTTGTCTCATATAATTGGCTTGGCTTTGATTTGTGCGTTTCCATTGGTCATTTTCATATGGAGCACGTTTCTGTAAATTTCTAACATATTTTAGCAGTGCCTTGCATTCCGTTCTAACTCGGAAACGGTGGACCAGTCT
>CAYHJZ010000102.1:0-2783 GCA_964357115.1 uncultured archaeon
GGTGCCGCATTAGCCGAAATTCTGGACGATATTGCGCAGGATGTTCGCGAGATGAATCGTATTGCGCAGGAGCGGAAGACCAAGACGATCTTGCAGGTTATTTTCATGTTGACTGCTGGTGTGATGGTAGCTCCGTTCATTTTTGGAATGGTGTCGTCCATCATTGGTTTCTTGGTGGCTGCTTCCAGTAAGACGGGGGCCTTGAGTCCGGCGCGCTTGGTTGAGGTGAATGCGGCGAAGGATATGATCATCTTCTCCGTGAAGGGGTACATCCTCATTGTCGTCGTTTCGGCGTCGGCGATTATTGGAATTATGCGCGAGGGAAAGCTTTCCAAAAGCCTTATATACATCCCTTTGCTGCTATTGGTCGCTTACGCAGTGTTCTACATTTCGCAGTTTGCGGTAGGGTCACTGGTGGGATCGTGATAGAATGAAGATGGACAATCGCGGCCAAGCCGACATCGCTTTGTTGTTGGCAGTCGCGGGGGCTATCATCATTGCCACTATCGCGGGTCTCATCTTGAAGGGCGTTTTTACGAGCGTCCAACCCGATGTGCAAAGCGGAACAAATGCTGTCGTACATTCACTAGCATAACACCAGGAGGGAGCATATGGACAATCGAGGACAAGGAGCATTGGAATATCTCTTGCTTATCGGAGGAGCTGTGTTAATCGCAACCATTGTTTTGTTAATTATCATTGGTTCGACGGACAGCACAGAAGGTCTCATCAACGATAATCTCACTGAATTCAAGCACCAACAGGCTAACGCCATTTCGCATCAGTTAGGTTAGTATGTTGCTTTGGTGATGTCATGGATTCGCGCGCACAAGTAGCATTGGAATACCTCCTGACGGTAGCGTTTGGGATTGTGCTTTCCACTGCTGCTGCGTTGCTCGCGTTCCAAGTCGTCTCTATTGCGCAGACCGCTGAGGCGCGCATTGAACAGTTTCGCCAGGAAACCATTTTGAGCTTTTTGGGAGAGTAGTTCTCTCATGCTCCCCCTGGCGTCTTTTTTTCTTTCTTTTTTAGGATTACTTCTAGCTTCCTACACGGATTTTCGTTCCCGCATTGTTCCCGATTGGATTCCTCTCGCGTTGGGTGTTTCGGGTCTCGCGTTGGCGGCGTACGAGTCGTTTCTCTCTTCTTCCTTCATTCCCCTTCTTTGGACGGGAGGCGTGATGGGGGCGACGTACGTGGTTGCGTACGTGTTTTGGCGTTTGGGCGCGTGGGCCGGGGGCGATGTGAAATTATTTACCGGTCTGGCGGCGTTGAATCCGTTTAATCCATTTATCGTGGGCTCGTTTTTGGATCTCTCGTTTGTTTTTTTGAATCGCGAGTGGATTGTCGTTTCCTCACTTCCCTTGTTCATGTTGAATTTGTTTATTGCAAGTGTCTTCATGCTCATTCCCTACACTGGTTTTCTTTCCCTGCGTGCGTTGAGTGATAAAAAGAATCGTGCGGAGTGGGGAAAAGTTTCGTTGGAAGCCGTGCAGAGTGCGCTTGTGTATTCTTTGATCGTCGTTCTCTTTTCAGGCGTGTTTCTTTTCTTGGGTTTGCCCGTGTGGGGAATTCTATTTCCATTATTGCTAGTGGGATTTCTCCCTTTTTGGTTGCGAGTAGGGTTGGCCGTGGTAGGAGCCGCTGCCATGTATTTTTCTTGGGTGGACGGATCGGGTTGGGTTCTCCTCCTGGGTGCTTTTTTAGTAATTAATGTATTGCGCGCCTGGTACGCGTTTGCGCAGCGTCACGTGCTGACGTACACGAAGAAGATTTCAGCGTTGGAAGACGGGGATATTGTGGGGGAGTTAATCGTGCAGCGCGGCGATAGTATAGCGAGGGAATCTTCCTGGTCGTTCCAAACGATTATTAAGGCGGGTTTACAGCGGGATGTAAGTGGGTTGTTGAACATGATGCGTCCTTCTGGAACTATTTTGGCCGATCCTCGAAAGGCGGCAGGCGTGTATCCGGAGGATATTGTTGTGCTTCAGCGTCTCGTGAAAGAGGGAAAATTGTCGGATGAAATTAAAGTAAAGGCGTCTTCCCCGTTTGTTCCTGCCGTGTTGTTGGCGTATGTTTTCTTGAATACCATGGGCGACGGTCCGCTGGCGGGGGTGTGGGGATGAATACGTCGCGCGGTCAGGCGAGTATTGAGTTTGTGCTCATCATCTCGATTGTCCTCTTGATTATGGTGGGTATTGTCGCCCCGCTCGGGAATCGGTTGATTGATTCGTTGGATGATGTGGGTCGCACGAGCTCGGTTTCGAAAGCGAGTAATCAGTTGCTTTCCGCATTTGAACTCATGGCGAATGCTCCGGGGAAAGGGAAACAAATTTTGAGTATTTTTATTCCAGCAGGCTCTCAAGTCGTGT
Organism: uncultured archaeon; assembly: GCA_964357115.1. Taxonomy (GTDB): domain Archaea; phylum Iainarchaeota; class Iainarchaeia; order Iainarchaeales; family VGJJ01; genus VGJJ01. The sequence goes on from CAYHJZ010000102.1 coordinate 2,373, forward strand.
GCGATGCTCCTGCGGATGAGTTGACTATTCTCCTTCCCTTGCGTTCGAATGTGTTTGCGCCCGACGGTTCCGTTCCGACGGGGTGTATTCAGAATCCTTCCGGGAGTGCGTTTTTGATGGAGTGCTTGAAGCGTGTTCCCCTTCCGAGTTCGGTGGATATTCATTGTAGTGGCTTGTCGTCCGAAGTGTATGCGGTTTCCTCCGGCGACACGGGGTTTACTCAGGATTTTTCGATTGGAATCACCACCGACTTTTCCGCCTCTCCTCCATTTGTGGTGGATGTGAATGTGGAGTAGGGTATGATTTCGCGTGGACAAGCGAGTTTGGAGTTGCTCATGGTGGTGGGTTTTACCATCGTCGTCGCCTTGCTGATTTCGGCTCCGTTTTTGGAGAATCAGGCGCGCACGAATG
>CAYHJZ010000103.1:0-2676 GCA_964357115.1 uncultured archaeon
GAGTCGCTGGTTATCGATTTAGTTCGCTGGCTCGTCGCGGGAATATTGCTCGTGCTCGCCGGCATGGTTATTGCTCGCGGAACGTTTTCGCGCGATTCCTTCGTTCGTGCCCTCTCGATGCTTGCGCACGTGAATGTGTATGGTTTTTTTCTTTTCTTAATTGGGGGGCTTCTTCTTCCGATTGTCGTGATTCCGGATATTGTTTCCGCGGCTCCCTTGTTAGAGAACGGTGTCATTGGTGAGGCCGAGTTTGAAGCCATTATTCTTTCTTCTTTATCCAATTTAGAAAACCTTTCTCCGCTATTCTTCCCACTCATTCTCATCTGCTTGCTCTTTCTTGCGTACGCCATCTATGCGTACTTCCTGGCGGTGTATCAGTTTCTCAACACGACCGTATTCAAAGCCTTGGTAGTAATGGGAGTCATTATTCTCGTTCAGAGTTTTGGATTATTTTTGGTTAGTTGAATGTGTATCTGAAGTGCACCAGCACATCGTCCCCTGGAGCGCCAAGAGGGGTTGTTTTTCTTAGTCTTTCAAATCCAGAGATGTTGAGCAGGTGAATCATTTTTTCATTTTCGCTATCCACTTCGCATGTTAGCATATCGCAATACCCCCTGCGATGAAGTTGTTCGGCGTGTTGCATAAGCGTGCGAAGCAAGGTCTTTCCTATTCCCTTTCCTTCGGTTCGTGCAATAATGTCCATGATATGAATCTTTTTTTTAGGGCGTTGAGCGTTCCTTTCTTTTTCGGTAATCGTTTGTCGCTCGTACGTAATTTCACCAAGTTCCTTTCCGCTTTCATCTCGTAAAATTATTTTTCGGCTGTTACCGGATTTTTCATGACTCGTGCGAATGTCGTGTTGAAACACATACTCCATCGTCACTTCTCGCTGGTTTTTCTCTCGTTCACTAAAACCAACTCTTTTGGCTGCTTGAATAAGCGTTTGATTCTCTGCTGCAATAGAAAGTATTACTCCGTAAAAGCCTCCAAATGCAGAAGGATTGCTTCGAATGTTTCGTTTCATTCGTTGAACGACTTCACTAAGAACGTTCTTCTCCACTCCCTTTCCTTTGAATTGAGGGTAAATGCTCACACGCGTCAACTTCAAGACCGGCACTTCCGCACTTCCTACTCGCATCATTGCTTTTCCCATTTCGAAGTCACCGGCCGCTTTTTTTCCAAAGTGTATTTGAGCTCTTGTCGACCGGTCGAGGGGAAAAGCAACGGTGGGAACAGCATGAGTAGAAATCGCTCTTTGCTGAGATGCAGCGGGAAGGGGTTTTCCTCCCTTAGGTCGCGGGCGTCGTGAGCGATTGCCATTTCCTGGAGCGGGGGTGTTAGCCATAGATAGAGGGATGTTCATGTTTGACCTTTAAATTCCCTAACCCTGTCTTTTTTTCATGCCCGTTCGGTTTTACAACACGCTCACGCGAAAGAAACAGGATTTTGAGCCCCTGAAAGCGTCTTCCGTGGGCATGTACGCGTGCGGTCCTACCGTTTATCAATTTGCTCACATCGGCAACCTCCGCCCCTACGTCACGTGGGATGTGGTGCGTCGCATTCTCGAGTTTTCTAAATACAAAGTCAATCACGTCATGAACATTACCGACGTGGGACACCTGGTCGCTGACTCGGACACGGGCGAAGATAAGATGGAGCTCGCCGTCAAGCGCCTGAAAAAAACTCCAGCGCAAATTACGGAAATGTACACGCACGCATTTCTCCAAGACTTAGACGCCATGCTCGTGGAAAAACCATCCGTGATTTGCCGAGCGAGTGACCACATCGCGGAAATGATTGCGCTCATTCAAACGCTAGAAAAGAAGGGTTTTGTTTACACAACTCAAAACGCCGTGTATTTTGACACGGAGAAGTTCCCCAAATACGGAAAGTTCGCCCGATTAAAACTGGATGAACTCAAGGGAGTTCGCGAAGATGTGAAACGCGACAACGAAAAAAGACACCCTGCGGATTTTCGTTTGTGGCAACTCAATCAGCCTTCGCACTCTCAACAGTGGGATTCTCCCTGGGGAAAAGGGTACCCGGGGTGGCATATTGAGTGCTCCGCCATGTCTCTCAAGTATTTGGGAAAAACCTTTGACATTCACACGGGGGGTAATGATCACATTCCCATTCATCATACGAACGAGATTGCTCAAAGCGAAGCCTCGAGCGGGAAACCCTTAGCGAATTATTGGTTGCACGTCGCCTTCATGCAGATTAACAAGCAAAAGATGTCGAAGTCGCTACACAACGTCGTGTTGTTGCACGATCTCGTCGAGAAAAAGTTCTCTCCTTTGGATTTACGGTTTCTCTTCCTCACCGCGCATTATCGCAGCGAGCTTAATTTCACGTGGGAGAGTCTTTCCGCCGCGCAGAAAACCCGAAAAAGTTGGAATGAGCTGATTCGTCGCGTACAAACATGGGAGGGGGGCGACCACCACGCGGAAATGGATGCGTGGATCAAGGACGCATTAGAGTCCGTGATCGAGGCGTGGAATGATGACGCGAACACGCCGCTCGTGTGGTCTCGTTTAGCCGACTTTTCGAAGAAAGTAAACAAAGCCATGGATGTGGGCACGTTTTCCAAAGTGAATGCGCGCAAGGTTCTTGATTTTTTGAAGAAAGTCAATCGCGTAGTGAACGTGTTCGAGTTTGATCAGCCCACGTTCCCGA
>CAYHJZ010000104.1:0-2579 GCA_964357115.1 uncultured archaeon
CTGAGCTACAGGCCCATTTCGCTATTCAATAGGCAAAGAAGGAGTTATAAAAGTCGCGATAATCGTTACGCGTAGAAAAACACCCGACTCAGATAGTAGTTACTTAAATAGGAATTAACCAAGGTAATACTATGCAAACCCTACACCACATCTCCCGAATATTACTCGTCTTCTTACTTTTTGGAGTTTTAATCGCTCTCTCAGAGAGTTCATTTACCCAAAATGGCGGCTCGTTTAAACTCGTCGAGGCTGCGCCCACAGGGATGAGAGCAACTGTACTGGTAGCCAATGGCTCTTACTTCTGCGGGGATAATTTTATTCACGCTCCCAATTCTCGCGGCGTGAATGAAGTGTGCGACGGAGCACGCACCCCATCGTGCCAAGACTTAGGCTATTTTGGAGGAACAACCTCATGCACCAGCACATGCCAACGAATTGACCAAAGTAATTGCTTCAATCCTATTTACACGACACCGACACAAGACATCCCGTACGGACCCAAATCACAACAAGTGATTGACTTTTACCCCCCTACTAACCCCACGGGACCCTTTCCCGTAATCATATATGCTCATTCTGGAGGATTTACCACGGGAGACGAAACCATCCTTTTCCCTAACCCTCAAGTACAAACCTATTTAGACAATGGGTTCGGATTCATCAGTATTCGATACCGACTCGCACCCGTACCCGGACAGATTGTTTCACCGGATGATGACATGTACGCCAACGCGTATGCCATGCACCGAGACGTATACGACTCTATCAAATTTGTAAAAGAGAACGCAAACGACTTTGGAATTAATCCGAATTGGATTACCACATACGGTCGCTCGGCCGGAGCGGTACTTTTATGCAAGGCTGTTTACGATGACGAATGGGAAGACTTGGGAATCGCCGCGCACGTTAACCACATTGGCATGACGCATTTTCCATCCTACACTCACCCCACTACCGGAGCTGAATTGTTTGGCGTTGACAAATATGTGGACGCCGACCCGCAACTGCTCATCGATGCATCCTGCACAACCATGATTCAAAACACGACCAAACCCATCGTGCCCACATTGTCGCTGTACGGACTTCCCCTCGGAACACTTCCGAGCAACAATCCTCACGAAGGAGCCTTCGGAGTGCTCCTGCACAACACGATTGACGCAAAAATAGGCACGCCCAATTCAAGCACACTCTACATTGGAGGGCATACGCCTCAAATAATGGCAGATTGGCTCAAAGATATTATGAATATTCCATAAAAAAAATGTCGAACACTAGGACACTATCATGAAGATTGGAATCATCGGATCGGGAAACGTAGGACAAATGCTTGGAATAGCGTTTGCCCACAGTGGACATGAAGTCATGATCGGAACCCGCGATGCGGGAAAATTAACGACGTGGGTCATGAACGCGGGAAAAAACGCGCGCGTGGGAAGCACCAGTGAAGCCGCTGCTTTTGGAGAAATGATTGTTTTCTGCACGAAATGGGAAACGGCTCACGCAGCGATTGAATTAGCAGGAAAAGAAAACTTCTCTGGAAAAATAGTCATTGACACCACGAACCCGCTGCACTTTACTGCGGAAGGACAACCTCCTGCTCCATCACTTTCCTTTCCAGAGTCCGCAGGAAAAAAACTTCAAAGCTGGTTACCCGAATCTAAAGTCGTGAAGTGTTTCAACATCGTCACGGCCGCGCACATGGGAAATGGACAACTCAGCGAAGGAAAAGCCGACATGTTCATCTGCGGAAACGACGAAAAAGCTAAAGCGCATGTGAAGCAACTCGTCGAAAAGTGGAATTGGAACGTCACCGACATGGGAGACGTCACTCAATCGTATTTGTTGGAAGGACTAGCGATGTTCTGGATCGTGTACGGGTTTCGAAACAACCACTGGACGCACGCGTGGAAGTTATTGAAGAAATAATAGTGAATTTAGAATCTGAATTGCCTGGAAGGAAATCATCTTCTTCGACGCGCGCGTTGAGCTTGACGAGACGCATTCTTTCTTTGTTGCGCATTAGGAAGCGGAACATTGGGCATTCCGCGCGTGGATAAATGGCGCTTTCGAATAGGCATTCCCTCAACCACATCTCTAAGCTCGCGCATATCTACACCTTGTTCAAGCAAGGCCTGCGCACGGGCTTGAATCACAACGCGGCTTCTTTCTTTTGCATCTGGTTTTATTCTAGAAAACTCTAAAAATTTCGCCGCCCAACCGGTTGGATTTTCTTCCAATTGACGAATCTGTGCAGCAGTATATTCTTTGCTTCTCAACCAAAGTAAAAACGCACCAATATCCCTTCGCTTAAGCGGATTTGACCTTACCCCTTTCGACGTACTCTTTTGTTTACTCATAGATAAACAGAAAATATTGAGGAATAAAAGTCTAACTAAAAATAGAAAAAAAAGTGCCATTGGAAAAAAGTGGGGAAAGTAGTTAGAAGCGTATATGTTCGGGTAAATTGCACACGTCATGTTAACGAAGGTTGAGTTCCTGAAAGAAAAAGGGAGACCGAAGTCTCCCCTTTCTATCCAAGATGTGACGCGCATTTGCGCGTCATTAAAGGAGGTGATCCG
>CAYHJZ010000105.1:0-2502 GCA_964357115.1 uncultured archaeon
GGCGTTACCTTGTCTATGAAGTACGAAGACGCCGACGACCTCACGGTTGCTTGGACAGACTTCGGAACCAAATTGGACATTTCCGACGAGAAGACGGTTAAGATTTGGATCCCTGAAAACCGACCTCAGATTGAGTTCGTAGTCAGCGGAGCCTCAACCACTTCGGATGTAGAAGGCGGAGAAGAAATTACGGTTAGCGAAGGCGAAACCGGAACCTTCACCACCGGAACTACGGTCGCGGTCAAAGACATCACCTACACAGCTACGGTTGTGGGTGGCGGTGCCTCTTCGACTACGGTCACTGGTGGAGCAGCTTTCACGTACGACACGCCCGCCCCCTTAAACGGAAAGGCGCAAGTCTACACGACGGCTTCTTCAGTTCCCGGTCCCAAGATTATTGTGGGCGGACCCTTGGTGAACTCGTTAGCGAATGAAGTCGCGGACGAATTGAACCAAGCCGGAGACATGGTGTCTGGAGTCTACAGCGGTAACATTATTGTCGCTGGATACACAGCCGACGACACCGGACAAGCAGCCCAAGAGCTTATTTCAGCCTTGGACGCTATCTAGTGCGTCAGTTTCCTGGAGGAGGGGAGCAATCCCCTCCCCCAAATCCTTATCTTCTTTTTTTGAATTTTTTCCCTTGTCTTTAGCCCCTCTTTTTAATCCTTTTTTGACTCGTTTTGTTTCATGAGAAATGCTCCTTTGTACGGTCTCTTCGCGCTCCTTTTCGGCTTCGCGCTCGTTCTTTCGGTCACGCAAACCTCTCCCTCTGAATTGTGGGGATCGTTATTTTCCAAGACGTATGCGCACACCGAGTCCCAGCAAGGAATTTTGTTTGTCTCGGACGCCGGAACGCCTTCCGAAGTTCTTTCCGCGCTAGCCCTCAAGGAGACGTTTATCCTCTCCCCCATTGGAGTGTCGGGAAACCTCCCGTTGAATAGTTGGGTGGCGGAAGCACTCATTCAGCAACAGATTGTTTTTGGCGGCCATCAGAAGTTGACGCAGACGATTGTCCGCGTCTACGACTCTCCGACCGGGACGTGGTTAGGTTGTCAAACGGATTTTGGAACCGCGACACAAAGCACCTTCATCAAAGTTCCCGAGTGTTCTTCATTGCTTTCTACCACGAACGCGGTCACTCTTTCCATTGCGTTTCCTGACGCTTCACGCGCTCAACCCTTAGTGGAAGTCACTCCCTCCTCCATTACCATTTATCCCGTGGTAGAAAATGATATTCCCGGCGTGAATTTTTTGCTAATGCGTGCCCTATATTCGGATGCCGAGACGTTGATTGGTTTAGCGAATGAAACAGTAGAAGATTCTCAGAACTAATTCGGCTTTTTTCCAAAAACCCGGGAAAAAGGAAATCGGGTTCCTTTCAGGAACCCCATACTACTCGAACACAAAAAGATTATTTTTTTTTAAAGTACTAATCAAAATCACTCTTCGAAAAAATTATTCTTTGATGAGTTCGCGCAACAAGGTAGTAGCGTACGCTCCTTTTTCTAACCAAAAAGAAACCGTCGCGCATTTTTTTCCCTCGTAAAACATATCGTCCGTCACTTCGAGTAGTTTGAATTCATTCGCTCGCAACACGATGGGTTTTCTCGCTCCCCAGCTAGATAATTCTCCCATTTTCGTGTTCTTGAACAACGACGCGTCTATTTTTTCGTCGCGAAGAATACGTTCCTCGATTTCTCCCGGAATGCCGTGTGCCATCTTGGATTCGCTTCCCGGGAGCAACGCCGTCGGAATTCCATTTTCAAGAATGTCTCCTTCCATAGGGTAAAATAGTCCTTTTTTTACGCGTTCGGCGACGATGCGATTGAACACGTGACTCTGGTACGCGTGCGTGAACAAAAATCGGGTTTTCTTGGGGAGTCGTTGAAAGGCCCCGGCAAAGTCACTCGGGGTTTTGACAAGGTGATTGAGCATCGCGACTTCGAAGTGTAGTTTATCTGGAAATTCAACGAGGGCGCGGGAAAAGTTTTTCGTTTCTAGCACATTCTTCCGTGCCTCGGCTATTGCATCTTCTTCTCCCTCGCTCGGTTTTCCCAAGTAGGTCATCACGGCCTCTTCGATTTTTCCTTGCAGCAGTAACTTTCCCACCACATGCGTCACGTCTCGGTATCCTCCGAAGCGTTGTTCTCCATAATAGTTAGGCACTCCCTGCGCGAGTGTCCGTGCGAACTCTCTAATCTTCTCTTCGATTTCTTCTTTCTCTCCACTAATGTTTCGAATGGTAATGGTGAATTGGTTTCCTCTCAAGTCTCCTAATTCAATTCGTTGGCTCGACCATTGCGCATGGTGTAAAGCAATTCCCCTCACGCCAAATCGTCGTAGTTTTTCTTCATTCGGTCGCCAGAGCGAAATGCGTTGACACGTAAGCGCGCGCTTGTCTTTCAATCCCGCATACCCAATTCGTTTTACGCTTGTACTCGTTCCGCGTGTCAAGAGTCGAATCGCAAAGGTGGTTTCTACGTTGAATTTTTCCATCCC
>CAYHJZ010000106.1:0-2441 GCA_964357115.1 uncultured archaeon
TCGATGCGGGAGAAACCGTCGCGCGCGTGCTCGCCATTCCTAAAGTCCAAGTGTCCTCGCTCGCGCTCCAGTTGTACAAGTCTAACTCGATCGAGTCGTACAACGAACCCGTGCAATTATTCTTTTCATGCTCGCAACAATCGGCGTTTGGAAAAAATGCGACGGTGACGAATGGTTCCGTCGTCGTGGATGTTCCTTCCGATTGCGGCGTGCTCTCCGCTCAATCGGTAACCCCGGGAGTGACGCTCGAGAATAGTATTATTGACACGCAATCCTCAACGCCGGCAATTTACATTTCCTCTTCTTCCTCCGGAAACGCGGTGTTGCAAATTGTGGTACTTAACGATCAAGGAACGAGTTTGAGCGGCGTGACGGTAGCGCTCATGAATAAATTCGGCGACCAACTCGCACAAAAATTCACAGACAACGGATACGTTGAATTCACCGGGCTTGTGCCCGATACGTATGTGATATTTATTCCCAGTGACGGCGTGCACGCCGAACTCACATCCGGAAATATCTCCGTCGACGCTGGAGCGCCGGCATCGCAGACCTTCACGCTTCAGAACGCGAGCGTGGGAGAAGTGCGATTGCAGATTGTGGACGAATCGTCTTTGTCTCCTATTTCCCTTGCGAAAGTCACCCTCTCGCGAGGAAATCAAGTGGTGAATACGAAGACCACGAATGAAGGAGGGCAGGTTACGTTCTCAGTTTCATCGACGAACAACCTCACGGTAGCCATTGACCACGCCTCCTATCTCATTGCTGCCGCTCTTCCCGTGAGCGTATCGAGTGCCGGGTACACGAGCATTGGTCTCACGAAAGCGACGCCGCAGAATAGTCAAATCGTCACCGTGCATGTGGTGGACGAACTCGGACAACCGGTGGAAAATGCGTACGTGACGCTCAAGAAATCCCCCACGGGTGCGAGTGTGGGAACGAATAAAATCACGGGAGCGAGCGGCACGGTCACGTTTACTTCCCTAGAAGAAGGGGCTTATTTTGCTTCGGCGTACAAGCCCGGCTTCTCGGATCAACTTCGCTCCGATGTGTTCACGGTGAAAGCGCGCGAGAACATTGAAGCGAGCGTGAAACTCGTTCTTGGAAACGGAACCATTTCCCTCGAAGTGCACAGCATTGACGGACAGCCCATCGCGGGAGCGGTAGTGCAACCCATCGACGCGACCACGCACCAGTCCTTCGGAAACGAATTTGCGACGGGAGTGGACGGACGCGTAGAAATGACGCTGCGCGCGGACAAGCACGCGTACTTTGTGATAACGGAACCTAACCACCTGCCCCTGACGACGATTCCGGTGCAACTCAAGAAAGGCATCACGCAATCCATGAGCGTGACGCTCGTGAAGGATATTCAGAAGCTCGAGATTATTCCCTTGGGAACATTCGTGAATGGAGAACCTGTGCTCGAGGAATCGGGATTAGCCCCCGGGCAAACGTACACGATGCGATTCGGGCTCTACTTGCCGAAGAACTCCGTGTTCAATGAAGCCGGTATTCACATTCGAACCGGGAGCGCGAACGAGGGACAGACCAACCCTATTGAAAACGATGGATGGTTTATTCGCAGCGCGAAAGGACCCTTTACTAAAATTCAACGCGGAACCACATACACTCCGCCCGCCGGACTCAGTACGGATGGCGCGCACCTCACGACGGGAGATGCCAAGTGGGTTAACCTCATCATCGCGGATCCGGAAGAAGGGGTCACGCAATTCGAAATTGACGTTGTGGTGAAAGACACGTCCATTCAAGGGGAAGACTTGCCCTTGTATTACCGCGCCTGGGGACGCGCTCCTTCCTTCGTTCGATTCCCCGTGGACGCCGTGTTGGGTGGAAGCGACTCGGTGACGCAGAAGCAAGGATTGTATGCGAACGCGAACGTGAAACTCTTCTCGATTGGGGCAGGAACACACGTGTGCTCGCAGGATATCTGTCTCGGACTCGTGGGAGAGGATCTCGCGAATGGTTTGCAGACGAGCGTAGGGACCGAATACACGGCGGACGTGTCCTCGAAGCACCAGCTCTTATTCACCTTTACCAGTCTTGCGGAAAACGTATTCCAGGATACAAGCCTTGTCCTCAAGAGCACCTCGAGCAGCGCTACGTTGGGCGTGTACGATGTGACGAATGCAGTGGGAGCTAAGAAAACGGGTGTCGTCGCCGGAAACAAGATCGAAATTCCTTTGGGGATTATTCAGAAGAACAACGTCGTCTTTGGATTTGTGAACGTGGACACGCTCAAACAAGGAAGCGCGAAAGTGACGCTGAGCTTAGTCAGCAACAAGAAAGAATTGTTCACGCGCGACATCATTGTGAAAGTAGACGCGGCGGGTGTCATGCAAGTGGACGTGCTCCCTCAAGCCATTCTTCCTTTGCTCACGAACAAAATGCTCATTCACGTGGGACAGGAAAACGTGGAA
>CAYHJZ010000107.1:0-2421 GCA_964357115.1 uncultured archaeon
AACAAATGAACGTAGGGTCGCTTTTTCTTCGCGAGTTGAACTCTAAAAATAACGATCAGAAAAAAAGAGGTGTTCAGTATTATTCAATCGCCGGAACCGATCTGCCTAATTCACTGGCGCTGGTGGCATTAGTCTGTGTCGCACAGCCCTCGTACTGCCAAGGAAAAGTCACCGACTCCATCGTTCCCATGAGCAGCGTCAACTTCATCGGCACCTGCACTCACGACGGGGTCACGCACACGGATGCGTTGGGGGCGACGTATTACACTTCTCCTAGTACGCTCGTAGCCATTCACCAGCTCCTCACGGAAGGAAAAAATAATCTCCCTCGCTGTCCCATCGCGTGATATGGGCATACCTCCACCGCACTGCTGTGCACCCCATTCTCATGCGGGAGTCCTTTTTGGGATAAAGTGGCATTATTTTTGCCCTCGGGTGCCTATGAATGGGTAATCTTGGCGAATAGAAGAATACGCTTAAATACGCTAAATTCGGGTTCTGAGTGGGAGAATGGTTATGGGAGACGTCATCAAAGACATCTATTTCGCGCTCGAAGACAAATGGTACGCCGCGCTCGACTTCATCGACCAGCATGGCGTCCCCATCTACAAAGCCATTGATCCTATTGATCAAAAAATTCCTAGTTTTGCGGTGTTCGCCGGTATCATCGCGCTCGGACTCGTTTCATTTATTTCTCTTGGTATTTTTTCGGGAGGAGAGACGCAAGTCATCTTCCAAATCGTGGACGAGGAATCCAGCCCCCTGCCTAACATCCCGGTGGCGTTTACATTCAATGGAGAAACCCAAACCCTCACGAGTGGGAGTGATGGGAGAATCACCCTATTTGCTCCGGCGGGAACTCGGGTTAATTATGAAGTGGATTTAGAAAAATACGAACTCGTGAAAAAATCCCTCACGGTAAATGCGAACGAGATTGAAATCATTCAATTATCGGAATTGCAAACCAACACGCTATCTAAAACGCTCAAACTCATCAACGCGGTCGGACAACCCGTGCTCGCTAACGCGGAATTATTTTTCACGTGTGCAAGTTCATTTGGAACCGCGCCCCAGCCCCTAAGCGGAACGGGAGGGACATTTGTAGTAACGCCAAACCAAGACTGTATTCCGCTCAGCGTAACGGTGCAAGCGCAAGGATACGCGGACGTGCAATCGTACCCGCTCACGCTCGAGAAAGATATTTACTCGATTATTCTCACTCCTCAATCGCAAAACGATGCAGGAATTGTCATCACGGTAATTGACCAGACGAACACGTCGGTGAAAGGAATTGAAGTCAGTCTGCAGAACCAAGGAATCATTGTCGAAAACACGTTGACGGATAGCTTGGGAACCGCGACCTTTGCCGTCGGAGCCGGGGAATACACGCTCGTGGTTTCGGATCCGTTCACGAATGTATACTCGACGGTGCAACAATCCATCTTTGCCATTTCCGGCGACACGGTGACGCAAACCATTACAGTAACTAAGAACGCCGCCTCTCTCGTGGAAGTGCGCGTCATCGATTCCAAAACCAATACTCCGCTCAAGGATGCGATTGTGAAACTCAAGCAGGGAAAGACGATCCTGCAAACCGCGTACACGAACGCGGAAGGAAAAGCCAGCGTGGGAATTCCGGACAAGACTCAATCCTACCAACTCTCGGCGTCACGCGATGGGTATGTGCCGCAGCAACAATCCATTTCAGGAAACCAAACTTCGGTGGCGTACGCACTCGTGAAGGCGGATGGGACTAACACAGCGAAACTCAAGGTGACGATTACGGATCAAGATGCTGAACCCGTGCGCGATGCGAAAGTGGTCTTGTATAACGCCGACACGGGATTCCTCTCCCCCTACGAAGCCGTGCTCTCGGATGTGAATGGGGTGGCGAGCTTTACGGGAGTGACGAGCGGAAACTACCAAGCGTTCTCCTACAAGACGAGTCTCACGGGATTCAGCGAGGAACAATTCTTCGATATCGCCGATCCCGAGACCTACGACTTTAGTCTCATCATGGAAATTCCGGATGGGCAAGTCAGCACGCAAGTCTTGGATCAGGATGGCGTGCCCGTGCCCTTTGCCAAAGTCAGCGTGTACGACGCTTTCCAGAATGAATTATTGGGAGCGGATTTGACGGATAGCAATGGAACGTACGTACTCCCAAGTAATGGACAAAAGAGCAAAGCGGACAAAGAAGTCTACCTCATCGTGAGCAAGGCGAACTATTCTACCGTCACCACGTCGCAAAAACCGGTTATCCCGAGCGGAAACCAACACTTTACGGTTACATTGCCCCCGCTCAAACTCACGGGTAATATTCAAATAGAGCTCCTCGGACTCTACACTCCTCTCGAAGGGAAAATTGTCACGGGAGTAGGAAAAGGAAAAGACTACGTTGCGCGATTCCGCATGGATATT
>CAYHJZ010000108.1:0-2416 GCA_964357115.1 uncultured archaeon
AGAGAAAGTAAAAAAAAATAAGAAAAAGGATGCGGACGAATAACGATGGTTCGCGCAATGATGGATGCGTATTGGTTAACATTTTAGGAGGTAAAAAAATGAACACCAAAATAGTATTGATTTTTGTGATTGGGGGGTTACTCCTTCTTTCGGGATGTACGAGTAAACCCACGTATTCAGGTGATGCGAGTGAAGTGGGAGAAAACAATTCGAATGAGAGTGCTGCATCAACCACTTCAGCGAAAAAGTATGACGTAGTATCGCTGGATATTTTTACGGCGAGCATGAAAAATTGGGATGCCGATCCGGCAGCGGATGGAATTGAGGTGACAATCGAACCGCAGAACGTGGACGGCACGTTAGAACGAGCGCCAGGAACGCTCACCGCGCGTGCCTATCATGCAGAATTCGACTCTTCTTTTGATCGTGTCAAGACGACCCTCATTAAAGAGTGGGTTAACATTCCCGTTTCAGAAGACGGCTATGGTTTTCTCGGTTCCGAAATCCGATTAGAGTTTGATGATAGTTTTGTCATTCCCAAAGACCCGTTGTATCTGGAAATTGATTTCATATACGATGGCCAAACGTATAGTGCGATTGAAGAAACCATTTATGACTTTTCGTGAATGTGGCGCTAAGCCACATTCTCACTTTTTTCTCCTTAGCTTTATTAACCTGTTAGTAACTATTATTTCTCATGAAAATGCTCTCCGTCGAAGTCGATGATAAACTCGCGTCCGAATTAGATGAGGTCATTCGTGAAACCGGCTTCTATTCGTCGCGCTCCGAATTCCTAAAGGACGCCATTCGAAAAGGAATTGCTTCCGTGCTGGAAGACTTCGCTTACCGTAAAAAAGTCCGTGCGGCGTTTCGAAAATTAGCGACGGAAGCAAAAGCCAAGGGTTGGGATGGTCGAATGCCCACGAGAGAAGAACGGGATCAAATAGCTCGTGATTTTATTGCCGAAAATGGGATTATTGAAAAGTAGCCGGTTCGTACACTTGAATGATTTGTTGTCGTTCAAAATCTTTCAGGTTAAAGGTTACAACGCATTGACATTCTGCTTGGATGCTAATGGCAAGGTGGGTGGCATCCATTTGGTGAATTCCTTTTTGTTTAAATTGGCGGGTAAATAGTGCGCCTCGAACGGAATACCTCTCGGTTTTGACGTGAAGTGCATCAAAAACGCCCACCACATCCTCTGCTTCCATTTGTATTATTTTTCTCACTTCATTAAAAAAAAGCTCGGATAACACCACAGTGTCCTCATTTTTGCCCACTCGTTCAAAGAATCCATCGGCTTCTATGAAAAGTCCTCTCCAATGGAATCCAACTTCCTTTTTCACGAATGAAATAAACACGCATGAATCCAAATAAATCCTCATTTCATTGGATCAGATGCAAACCCTTTTAGTCCTAGAGAAAATTTTCTCTTTCGATTTTATTTTTTTAAATTATTTAGTGATGCGCCTTCAATGCTTCTTCGCGCGTCTTTTGGATCGTTCCAGGCGCGTGTTCGGGAGGCGTGTAAATCGTGTAGATTTTCAAGTCCGTGGTTCCCGTGTTTTTCACGTAGTGCGTGCTTCCTGCGGGAACAATGACCACATCATCGTCCTTCACGTGATGGTCTTTTCCTTCCACACTCACGAGCGCGTTTCCGGATTCCACACGAATAAATTGATCCGTGTCTTCATGTTTTTCTTTCGGAATGTCTTCTTGGGGTTTCAAGCTCATGACCACGAGTTGGAGTTTCTTTCCCGTGAATAGGACTTTTCGATAATTCGTATTTTCTAAGGTTGCCTTTTCGATGTCGATTTGGTATTCGTGCATTATCGTTTTTACTCCTTTTTTTTTATTTGTATAACTTCAAGTGCCCCGTTAGTTTTGCCACCGTCTCGCTCATTCCCACGAGGAGAATCGCGTGATATTCCAATTCATTCGTCTTTTTTCCTTGAATGACTTTCACTAGTTTTTCATCCGTCGACGTGTCGAACATTTCTTGCATATATTCCGTGATCTCGACTTCATTTTTGGTTTCTTTGCTTCGAATCGCGTTGATCTCTTCCGCGCTCGCTTTTACCACGATGAATGCATGTCGTGCGATTCCACGATGAGGTTTTCCGTCCGCGTCGCGAATAGGATTCTGTCCCATCCATGAGCCGTCGGTATAGTGTCCAGCGGCAAAGGCCATGTGTCCCAGCGCATTCATTGCTTTTCCCGTGGGGAGTGCTTCGTTAATCACCGCGACTATTTTTCGTTCCGCGTAGTTGTATATCATAGCTATATCTCTCCTGTGGGGTTGTTTCCTTAAAGCCCTCTTTCAAATGGGCATTTTTTCATCTTTTTTGTAGAAAGTAAAAAATGGGGTCACAGGGATTTGAACCCTGATCTAAAGCTCTGGAGGCTTTTGTGTTAC
>CAYHJZ010000109.1:0-2400 GCA_964357115.1 uncultured archaeon
AAAGCAAGTGCTCCTACAGACGCGTTAGAAGGTTCAACAAAAACTCGTGGTGGAACGCGAAAAAGAACGCGCGTGGCAAGAAAAACTATTCCGACTCGAGGGACAATTATCCGAAGTCAAGATTGAACAATCCAAGTACGACACGCGACTCAAGGATGTCATGGACGAACGACACCAGTACGCGGACGTCCGCACGCTCGACGCGACCGACATCATGGAATTGCGCAAACGCGTCCCCGTGCTCGAGCACCAAATCAAAACCCTCGGAACGGTAAATCTCAAATCGCTCGAGGACTTTGGACAATACGAACGCGACGTCATGGAAATCAAAGACAAGGCGAGTATTCTTGATGAAGAACGCATTGCGGTATTGGGGCTCATTGAAGGAATCAACATTAAACGCACGGATGCCTTCATGAAAACATTCACGTCGATTAATCAAAACTTCAACAAACTCTACACGGGATTTTTTAATGGAGAAGCGAAACTCGATCTATCAAATCCTAATTCTCCCCTCGACTCGGGTTTGCTCATCGAAGCACGACATGGTACAGAAAAATCCCTCAAGAATATTGACTCAATGTCCGGGGGAGAAAAATCTCTCACCTCGCTTGCCTTTATTTTTGCCATACAACTCTACGAACCTGCGCCCTTCTACTTCTTTGACGAAGTGGACGCGGCCCTCGATATGACCAACTCGCGAAAAGTGGGAATTCTCATCAAGGAAATGTCGAAGTCCTCGCAATTCATCTCGATTACGCACAACGACCAAGTCGTGAAGGTCGCGGATCAAATCGTGGGAGTGGCCAAGAGCAACACGCACAGTTCCGTTATTGGTCTCAAGAAAGGAGACGGAACTCCTATTTCTGGCGCTTCGGGACCTTCAACCTATCCAGATTCGACCATTCACTCGTAGAGGAATCTCCCTCGAACGAGCTGCCTTCTTGCTTCACTGGCATCGTTTGGTTTGGGTGCATAATTTCCCAACGCGCTTTCTCCCATTCTTCATCTAAGCGCTGTGACTCGGAAAGAGTTGCCGTGTGTGCGACGACGCTACTATTTAGCGGCGCGGGCGGAAGAGTAGTGGTTTTCACGTTAGAGGGAGATGATGAATTAATTTTGGATGATGCTGCCCAAAAAAAATCTCTAAACGTTACCATCCATCACAGCGTAACCAGGGCTTGCAAGACGTACGCAATCTCCTCATACGCATACTCGCCCGGAGCCAAGCAACACGTGGAAAATACGGCCGCCGCGTCTCCAAAGTGCACGCGCAGCTGCGTGGGATGTTGAATCAGCGCCACGTGAACGAGCTCGTGAATAATTCCCCCCAACAAGATGGCAGAAAACATGACACAGATAAACAATCCTGCATTAAACGGAGGAGAGTCGGGGTGGCGCGAGGAGCGAAATGAAAAATACGCGGCAATAGCCAAAATGGCCAGCACCAAAAAAAGATACACTAAAGGGGATTGCGCCAGGCTTCCATCGCCCCCATTCGAAACCGGAGAAACGAGCATGTTGACTCCCATCGCGGCCATGACGAAGAAGAGCATGAGCAGGAAGAGCGCGCGCCAATACATTCCAACACGCATTCAAATCGGACATTTAAATCCGCCCCCCCTAAGAAGGGGGCAACGGCAGAACGCTCTCTGAAACCTTAAAAGGAAACCAACGCATAAGGTTCAAATGACCCCGCTCAATGACCTCGTTTCCCCCGAAGAACGACCCGAAGCCGTGAAGGCCTTTCATGAGCGTGTCGCCTCCTCGGCAGAAAAACTAAAACAACTTGACAAAGTCGTAGTAGTCACGCACCACGACTGCGACGGAATGACCTCCGGGAGCATCATCACCAAAGCCCTGCAGCGGGAACAAATCACCGTTCACCCGATGACGCTCAAGCAACTCTACTCGGAAGACATTGAGCGCCTCCAGAAAATGAACTGCAGCATTGTATTCACCGACTTTGGGTCGAGTTACATTGAACAACTCAAAAAAGAACTCGCGCACCCCTTCTTCATCATTGATCACCATCAACGTGGAAATGGCGAACTCGATACTCACATCAATCCCATGGAATTCGGACTCGACGGCGGAGTCGAATCCGCGAGCGCGGGAATTGCGTACTTTGTGGCCAAAGCCATTTCTTCCAAAAATAGTGATTTGGCTGGGTTGGGAGTAGTGGGAGCGGTGGGAGACATGCAGGACTCTCGCTCCAGCGGTCTCATGGGACTCAATCGCGACATTCTCCACGATGGCAAGGAAGCCGGCGTCATGGACCGCCGCTCGCGCCGGTTCAGCGTGGCGGTTCCCGCCCGCGAAAAACCCGCGCAGCTCGACATCCTCGTCGAGGCGATGGGCCATGTGAATTTCGGCAAGGAAATCCACGACCGCAAGGGC
>CAYHJZ010000110.1:0-2348 GCA_964357115.1 uncultured archaeon
CATTCGTCATATTCGCGCATCCAACTACATCTCCATCACAAACAAATGTTACACGTGCCGTGTCCACGTTTCGATAGTTGGGGGAGTACAATGGAATTCCTCCCGTTGCAATTCCAACCGTGTACTGTAATCGGTTGATCGTGTGGATGGTATAATTCACCGTAGAGTTTTCAGGGATGTTGGTGGTGGGTCCTTCAATGCTTACTGCAGCCACATCATTTCCCGGCGCGCTCGGAGCTTGGTATCCTACGCAAATAATGTAGGGGTAGTTAGTGTTGGTTGGAATTTCCAGCAAGGAAGGTTGATCGATGCGTTCCATTCGTACGACAGGGACGTAGGGTTGTCCTAAGTACGTGTGCCCTGCACATGTCGCTTGCATTCCTGGATCGGGCCCGGCAATTTTTACATCAATTCTTCGATCCCCCGCGGTAGACGCTATAATCGCCGCGTATTCAAACTCTCGATTCGTCGTCACGTATCGGGGCAGATAGGCATGGGGATCGGTGATGCCTGATCCGTAATAATCGGCGAAAAACAATAGTGCTCCTTTGTCGGTGCCCGCAGTGATAAGTGGGTTAGCATCGTCCTTGCATCGAATTTCGGCCAAGGGTACAGTCAGGAAGGCTACTTTTGCCGCGGTGGTCGCCGTGAGCGAAACAATCCTCGTTCCATCTGTCGGATTAGTAGAATTCGTACACACAATAGCGGCGGAGGCCATTCCTGAGAGGGCAACGAAAAATAGTAGGGTGAGAAAAATGAGGGTCTTCTTCATGAGGTCAAAGACCCTTCAATTCTTTATATACTTTCTTTGGCGTCGCGAACGACTCTAAATGAAAAAGAAACAAAAAGAGAATTTGGGCGAGAAAAGAACCGATTTATGCGGTCGTCGTGGTTCTTTTTCTCACAATTTTGAAGCTCAAGTCGTATCGCAGGTATTCGACTTCATCCCCTGCCGCCAAGTCCTTAATATCGGTCGGCTTGGGCACGTTGAATGTCTCGTAGGAGGTCACATCCATAATCTGAATCTGCCCACCCATGACGGCGATCACTTGCGCATTTCCTCGATCCACGACCGGGACTTCGGCATCCGCGTGCACCGGGGCCATGAGATTTCGCTTTTGGTTGTCAAACACTCCCATCGCCGTGACTCGGGCTTTGGCCGATCCGTGCTTTCCGGGTTTTGATTTTTCCATGGTCTTAATTTGGCATACGAATCCGTCGATCATGACGTATCCGCCCTCGCGCAATTGTCCCACGTTGAAGAATTTGATTTCGCTCATGTGTTAATCCGGGTGCGCTTTATTTTTAAAGCAACGAGGTCACTTCCTGCTTTTTTTTGCCCCTTTAGCACCCGTACGCTTAATAATCCGCGAATCGTTACTCCCTTGGCGTGAAGCATCATGAATTTCCCTACTGGTGTAACTAAAATTCTCGGAAAACCCGTCAAATCCGTCGACGCGCGTCCCTTTTTAGAAGAGCTATGCCAGACCGCCTTCTCGGGTTACACCGTCGAATCCCTCTTTGGAATGGGGGGTGTGGAAGAATCCGCCCTCGTCTTTCGTTCGGGCAAAGTCGTCGGCTCCGTGTACGAGTACCATTCCTCTCACCAAACCCTCAGCGGAGACGAGTCAATCCCGCATGTCTTGAATGCTTTTCTTTCTGAATCCGGAATCCTGGACGTGGTAGAACTTTCCAATCAACAAGTGGACTTGGTCCTCGCCTTCACTGCGGTGTTGCGTCTCGCCAAACCGCTCGACAAAACTTCGTTCCGTTCCCTGTTTCCTTCGGCGTACAACCCTCGTTTGGGTGAAACTATTTCTTCGCACGCGCAACAATCGGTCTTTTCAACCAAAGAGTCGTTATTCAAACGTTTTGGCTTGAATGGCATTGAGGGAAAATAACGCCAATCAATACTGGAGTCATGAAGTAAAAGGAGTGAATGATGGTTATGGTCATACAACGAGTTCGTTCCCTGGTTCGAGGGATTACCCGCAAGGTCTTAGACGTGGATGAGCACGGCCCGCCCCACGATCAGATGCACTTGTTGAACAATTTTTTGTCGCGCCACAAGTTTGAATTGAACACGGCTTCCATTCAAGATTTGATTCAGAGCATGAAGAAGAAGCACCTCGTGGATAGCATTTGTATTTGTTCCTCGAACGGGAGCATTGTCATTTCCACCGATGGGAATGATTTTTCCGAAGCGATTATTGGTTCGGCCATGTTCAATTACATCAAGACCGAACTCCCCGAGAGCGAGACCATTCTCGTTAAAGACAAGGAAAACTGGTTCATGATTTTTCCTTACAATGCAAAAATCTACATTATTCGCGCGGCTTCCGATATGA
>CAYHJZ010000111.1:0-837 GCA_964357115.1 uncultured archaeon
CAGAGTGCATATCGTTACTGGGATTTTTTTGGATTAGTGGGTTACTTCCTATATAACGCCCCACATAACCCTTATAACTCACCCTCTTGGGCAGCCGATGATGGAGAACGTATGGACTGAATGAATAGCCCCGCGGCGATTCGAACGCCGGTCCTCGGATTCAAAGTCCGATATCCTTGACCACTAGACGACGGGGCTAGTCGTACTAGAAAATGCCCCCGAATAGGCTTTTAAGTGTCCCTTTGAGGGGGTGCCTAAATAAAGAAAATCTCTTTTTTGAGGTGAATGGGTTTTGTGGTTTATTTGCTTCGGTGCCGCGACCGCTCGTTGTATTGTGGCTACACGCACGATTTGCCGTCTCGTCTTCGTTTACATCGTGAGGGAAAGGCGAGCAAGTACACGCGATCCCGTCTTCCGGTGAGAATTGTTTTTCACGAGTCGTTTTCCTCTCAACGCGAGGCGATGCGTCGTGAGGCCGAGATTAAGTGCTGGTCGAAAAGCAAGAAAGAGGCGTGGGTTCGTTCTTATAGCCGTGTGAAGAGTGATGGAGAATGAGTGACGAGAGTGGGGGGAAGAAAGCGCGGGGAGGTCGTCCGAAGGGTTCAAAGAATCCAGTAGGGGGTCTGGTTTCCGTTGGAGCAGTGGAGACTGCGTTGGTAGAGGCAGGACTTTCTGCGAATCTGGTGCGAGAATATTTATTGGGCAAGGATTTTTCGCAGTGGTATCATTCTCATGAGCTTCAACCATTTCGCAATAAAATTTCTTCTATTGCCAAAGTGTATGATGCTCCGGAAGAAGCAGTGTTGAAAGCCGTTTTTTCTTTTCCTCGATTTGTTG
>CAYHJZ010000111.1:937-2270 GCA_964357115.1 uncultured archaeon
GCTATAATCATTCTCGTGTGGTTCGTGTTTTGCGTGAGGTGTATGGTTCTGATTTGTCTTTAGATATGATTCGTAAAGCTGTTTTTTCTTTTCCTCCATTTGTTGGCTATAATCATTCTCGTGTGGTTCGTGTTTTGCGTGAGGTGTATGGTTCTGATTTATCTTTAGATATGATTCGTAAAACTGTTTTCACTTTTCCTCGGTTTACTAGTTCGGATCATTCTCGTGTATTTAATATGTTGTCGCGTTTTGCAAAGCGATTTGGGGTTTCAAAACAGGATTTGATTGAAACTATTTTCAAAATGCCTGCATTAGTAAGTTATTCAAAAATTCGGCATTTTGCTTCATGGGATGCTTTTCGTCGTGTACTGAAAAAGCATCCTTCTTTGGGCGAGGGACTTTCAAATGAAGAAGGAATACGAATATTTCTTTCTTACTTTGGTAAATCTCCTTACCCTTTGAAGGGTTCTAAACTAAAGGAATCGTTTGTGGAACGAAGAGATCGTTCTTCTCCAGTTAGTGTTTTTGGCCAAGCCGTTAGAAGATCTTTGGAAGCGCGTCGAAAACGTCGCATGAAAAAATAGATTTTATTGTTTTTTTAAAATCGATTTTATTTCACTACTACTTGTCTTTCGCGTGCTTGAGTCCAAAGTGTTTGACTATTTTCTGATCCTTCGGCCACGGTGCGGATTTTCCTTTGGGTCCTCGCGTGTCTTTGTCTCTTCCGTACGCCGGTTTTTTCCCATAGGGTTTTCGTGTTCCGCTGGTTTCGTCGCGTGGGGAGCGATTTCCGTATGAAGAGGAGCGGCTTCCGAATGACGGGGAGCTGCTTCCAAATGAAGCGGAATGGCTTCGCGGACGGGGCGAGTGACTTCGAGGTCCACCGTGTCGGGGGCGCTCTCCGAATGTTTTTCGTTTACCATACGGGGAGTGCGTGTCCGATTTGAAAGAAAGTGCGGGGAATTCAGGCAAAGGAATGGGTTCGATCGTGTGCGACGGGTCTCGGATGATGCTGCGGAAGTACGCGTAGTCATTCGGTGAGAGGAGTGAGATGATTTTTCCTTCTTCTCCCGCACGAGCGGTTCTTCCCGAACGATGAATGTATTCACTTGGCGTGCGGGGAATGTCGTAGTTGAATATGTTGGAAATGTTTTTCACATCGATTCCGCGGGCGGCCACGTCGCTCGCCACCATGATGTGGAATTTTCCTTGGTGGAAATGCTCCAGCGTTCGCTTGCGTTGGGATTGGGATAATCCCCCGTGAATGGATTGCGCTTCGACTCCATTCGCGTTGAGGGCTTTCTCGACTTTACTCACGTTGCGTCGCGTTCCA
>CAYHJZ010000112.1:0-2125 GCA_964357115.1 uncultured archaeon
CGTGGATGCGAAACTCCACGAAGACGCGATTCACCGCGGACCCTCGCAAATTATTCCCGTCGTGTCACGAACCGTGTACGCGTGTATGCTCGCGGCCAAAGCCGTGCTGCAAGAACCGATGCAGCTGCTCGCCATCACGACGCCCGAAGACTACATGGGAGCCGTGACGAAAGAATTGCAACAGCGACGGGTGCAAATCACGGAAATCAAGAACGAAGGAGATCAAGTCACGATCATCGGACTTGCCCCCGTGAAGGAACTCATTGGATTCGCTCAAGCGATTCGAGGAGCGGCTCAAGGACGCGTCATCTGGACGGCGGAATACCACGGTTACCAGATTCTCCCGCCCGAATTGCAGAAGAAGACGGTGGAAGAAGTTCGAAAGAGAAAAGGACTCGACCCGGAAGTCAAGCATTACAGCTTCTTCCTTGAATAAAATCAATAAAATTTTTTTTGGGGAGAGAACGGGAACGTTCTCTCCCACTTTATTTTTTTTTCACTCTCGTCGTTTCAAAATGTTTGACCTGCGCGAGAGTTTGTTTTCTTTGTTCGTGGTGTTTTTCTAAAGTTTGGTTTGACTTGTGGCCCGCGTTCGCCGAGAGAGTATTTGTCCAAGTCGTTGGGAGTAATACCATACTCCTTTTCTAGTCTGTCCAAAATTTTAATTGCCTCGTCCTCTCTATTTTCACTTTCGAATGCAAACATTTCTTTTATCAAACTCTTGATTTTCGTTTCTCTGCTCATTATTTTCTTCGCTCTCGCTTGGATTTTATTCTTTCGTGCTCGTTCCGATCGAAGGCCTTGAATAAATTCTTTCGTCTGACCGTGTCCTGTGAGCAATGGAGCCGCAATGTTCATGTTTTCGGTTTTGCGTAAATATTCTTTGTACTCCTTTGGAGAAATACGATAATCGGTTCGTAATTCTTTGATCAACTCGCGAATATCTTTTCTCTTGGAATAAATTTGTTCTTGTTGTTTTGCTGTTATTGTTCCCGCTTTTTGAAATCTTAAGAGGTCGGTAAGTTGATTTTGAGTATCGCTAAATTTCAAAATCTTTTTTCGAATATCCATCATTCGAGCATGTCGCTCGGCACGTTTTGCTTTCGCCAAGGCTTCTCTCTTCTGAACAATTATCTCCACCGAATTTGTTCGAAAATCTACTCCTGACTTTTGAGCCAGCGCATCTAATTTGTTTCGAATCGCATCCGCGCGACGAATTTTTTTCGCAAATTGCACTTCAGGATAGACATACGGGTTTCTCTCCGCTTCTAATTTCTTGGTGATTTCTTTTCTTCTGCGTGCTTGCTCATTTCGTGCTCGTTTCTTTTCTTCATCCGTTCGACTCAAGCGTATCGCTTTTTCGGCTGCTTTCTTTTCTATTGCCTCTGCGCGCAATTCCGTGCGTCGTTTTCTTGCACGCGTTTGATTGCTTCGATTCCACTCTTTGGAGTAGCCTGTTCCTGAAAGTAACACTGGGGCCTGCTCTGGTCGATTCATTTGTCGGAGATAATTTTCATATGCATCCGGTGTTAATCCGAATTTTTTCCTCACCGTCTCTTCTAAACTCTGCGCTTCGGCTTGTAATGCTTTCTTTCTGATCACATCCAGGGTATTGGTTGCAATATCTCGTTTCGTTTTGGCTTGCTGAACTTCTCTTGCTGCGTTTTTTAGTCGCTCGGCTCGTTTCCTGTAGGCTGCTTGAGCTAACTCTGCTCGGCGCGCCGCTACTCCTGTCTCCGTTGGAACATTCAATCCCCATTCTTTGGCTCTCTCGCTAACTCTTTGGTTTGCTGCCACTGCCCGCGTGTTGCGATTGAACAGTGCAAAGGCTTGTGCTTCTCTGATTTGTCGTTCGCGCTTCAATGTTGCTTTTTGTTGAGGCGTGGGTCTTTGTCTGGGAGTTCGAGGCATTCTCTCATTCACGTTTTCAGCAATATAAATCTGCCCGCCTTTTAGCACTCGGGCGGAGTGTGGCGCGCGTGTTCTCCTCCAAAGAGGGGTATTTGTCGCGGTTGTTCCCATTACCTATTTAAACGTTCTTCAGGGTTTTTCCTCTATACCGCGCCGGAAAGGGTGGCTATTCCCCTTTAGTGCTGGTTCTAAATAAAAAACCACAAAAAAGGAA
>CAYHJZ010000113.1:0-2087 GCA_964357115.1 uncultured archaeon
CGATGATCTTGTCGACGCGCTGATATGGTCATACGTGAACCGTCTGAGGTTTCCTGCAACAAAATAATTGATTTCTCCGGGTGTCGACGGGAGAACTTATTGATGAGAAGACTCTTCACCGAATACCGAGGCTGCACTATGCCCAAACCTAATTCAAGCTCAGGATGCCACTCAATTTCGGCCTCGAGGCGATGCATCCACGCATCCACCTCTTCATCCACGACACTCACTAAGGAACGGAAACCCGAAGCGAGTAATTCTTGCGGCGCACGAGCACTTACAATAGAATCCAAGAGTTCAGGAAGTTGATACGAAGAGAGAATTTGCGTGCAATAAATAATCTTACTCATAATTCCAAACGGTGCTTCAAACGGGTCTTCCTTCACAGGAGGCAAGCCCCACTTTTCGGCGCTGGCATCCACAAACGTCTTCCAACGCGGATACGCGGAATCGGAGACAATACCAATGCACGCCACCCAATCCTTGTCTGACATGTCCGTGACGGCCGAAAACAAGGTGTATGCGAGTATAGCCGTGGGAAAACTACTCGACTCGGTTTCCCACACGATATTGGGTTTGAACAGAATGAACGAATCCGAAGAATAGGGCGCATACACCTTGTGATGATCCACGATGAGAGTAGAACAAAACGACTCCAGCGAATGCGTGAACGACTCTCCTGCTTGCTCGAGGGAACGATCGAGCGTAATTAACTTCGTAATCCCTGCTTCGCGAAGAGAATGGAGCAACGCCTCATTAGCATTCCCGCTCCCATGACCAAAGGGTGCCAGCATATCGGGAGCACGGCCGCGCAAACGCGTCACGCCCCACGCAGCAATAGCACCCGAAGAAACGCCATCGCCATCGTCATCGTACAACACGGCTACCTTGTCCTCGGAAGTAATGCTACGCAAAAAGTGGACGGCCGCATTCCAACGCGAGACATCAGTGAGGGGCAACGACGCGACCCATGCGGGGGGAGCCCCATTATGGACAGAAGAAGAGGCGCCCGGGGAATGAGAAAGGGGGTTCATTCACTCAAGAGGCAGAAGAATCCTTTTAAGTCCCCGCGCCACAGAGGAAACAGAACACGCTCCCGAGACGAAAAAACGATGAAAAAAACACACACGCAACCCTTACCCCCACGCTTTTTCACGCAAAACAAGGTGGACACCGTATACACGCAGACGAGCGAAACCATCAGCGACCCCCTCTTGACTAAGTTCACGGGAATTAGCCACATTGATTTTGGATATCATTTTGTACAAACGAAAACACAAAACCTACTCACGTGCAGCCCGCTTGAAGCGGGAGTGTTAAAACAAACCTACGCGGGAAAACTAAAACCCGTCAAAAATAAAGAAGAATGGAGAGAAAACATGACTCCTTTTCTAAAACGCACGCGCGTGGGCATTAATGAATCATTCATGACGCTGGAAAATATGGCCATGCTCAAGAAAGAATTCCCCCAAACGAAGTGGGTGAACGTAGCAGAGGCGCTGCGCGCGGAGCGAAAAATAAAAACCAAAGAAGAAATCGCCACTCTCAAAATAGCTGTTAAAATTACTCTCGAAACGATTGAAAAAATTCCTAATTTTTTGAAAAAAGGAATAACAGAAGTTGAACTCGCCGGAAAAATTGATTACGAAATCTCCCGCGCAGGGTGTCAGAACAGTTTCCCCACGATTGTCGCATTTGGAAAAAACACGCGAAACATTCACCACTTCAATTCGAACCAAAAACTCACTCCTCGCACGTTGGTTCTCACCGATTTAGGGGCAAAATTCCACGGATACTGTGCCGACATTACTCGCACGCAGAGTTTTGGTCGCGCAACACGAGAGCAGCATGAAACCTACGCGAAATGCGCCCGCGCACTGGATGAATGTATTGATATGATTCGACCTGGAAAAAAAGCGAGCGAACTCATGACGCATGCGGAAAATGTGCTTGGAGAAAAAATGCCTCATGCGCTAGGACACGGGATTGGGCTGGAAACCCATGACGTCCCCGGGGGAATTTCTACTCGCGCGGAATGGGCGTGCGAAGAAGGCATGATGTTAGCGGTGGAGCCTGGTCATTATGGT
>CAYHJZ010000114.1:0-1991 GCA_964357115.1 uncultured archaeon
TCCGACGTGCACAACAATTATCTATGGAAGAATTCAACATGTTGAATGAGCGGCTAAAAGGAATGAGTAAAGAACAAATGGTGGATGAAATTATTTCGATTGTAGGAAGTTGGGTAAAATGAAAAGTGAATTAGGAGAGAAATAAACGAATGACCAATCAAGACATCGCCCGCGCACTATACGAGATCGCTGACTTACTCGACATTTTGAGCGTGGAGTGGAAACCCATTGCGTTCAGAAAAGCAGCGCGCATTATTGAATCTCTCCCGGAGGATGTGGAAAAAAAATTTCGAAAAGAAGGGGAAAAAGGACTCTTAGAAATTGAGGGAGTGGGAAAAGGAATCGCGATGAAAATCGCGCAATTCATCGAAGAAGGAAAAATAGACGAGTTAGAAGAGTTGCGCAAGAAAATTCCTGCGGGAGTTGAGGCAATGCTCCGCGTGCCGGGACTAGGACCCAAAAAAGTGGCACGATTATTTAATGAATTGAAAATTGACTCGGTAGAAAAACTCGGAAAAATGGCACGCGAAGAAAAAATCCGCACGTTAGAAGGGTTTGGAGAAAAAAGCGAAGAAGACATTCTCATGGGAATTGGTCTCGTACAAAAGGGCAGCGAGAGAAAACTCACTGGAATCATCGCGCCATTTGCTAACGACGTATTGCGCGAGGTACGTGCGCTTCCCTTCGTAGAAAAGGCAGAATTAGCCGGAAGTTTTAGACGAAGAAGAGAAACAGTGAAAGATTTAGACCTCCTCGTCTTCACGAAAAAACCAAAAGAAGTATCGAAAGAAATTGCAAAATTATCGCATGTAAAAGACATGATTAAATCCGGGGAAAAAATGACGAGCGTGCGATTCGAAAATGGGATGAGCAGCGACATGCGAATTCTCCCAATGGAATTGTACGGAAGCGGAATGCTTCATTTCACCGGAAGCAAAGAGCACGGCATTGCGATTCGAAATCGCGCGATAGGAAAAGGAATGAAGTTCTCGGAATATGGATTACTAAAAGGAAACAAAATAGTTGCGAGCAAGACCGAAGAAGACGTGTATGAAAAATTAGGATTGCGATGGATTCCTCCCGAGTTGAGAGAAGATAAGGGAGAAATAGAAGCCTCGGAGAAAGGAAAACTTCCTGCGTTAGTAGAAGAGAGCGATGTGAAAGGGGATGTGCACATGCACACGGTGTGGAGTGATGGGGCGAACACGAGCGAGGAAATGATTCAAGTCGCCATTGCTAAAAAATATGAATACATTGCGATCACGGATCACTCCAAGAGCGATCGCGTCGCGAATGGAATGGATGAAAAACGATTGAAACAACATATCGTGGAATTAGAAAAGCTACAAAAAAAATATCCCAAAATCAAAATACTCGCGGGAGCGGAAGTGGCCATTTTAGGGGATGGAAAAATGGATTATTCGAATGAGACATTGAAAGAATTAGATGTAGTGATTGGGAGCATTCATTCCGGCTTCAAAAACGATGAGAAGAAAATAACGGGAAGAATAGTGAGTGCGTTGGAGAACGAATACGTGCATTTTATTGCACACCCGACGGGACGATTGATTAATCAGAGAAATCCCTACGCGGTGAACATGGAAAAAGTAATGGAAGAAGCAAAACGAAATGGGAAAGCGCTGGAAGTGAATGCGCACCCCTCGCGACTAGACTTGAATGCAGAGCACGTGAGAATGGCCGTGGAGCGCGGAGTAAAATTAGTGATTAATACGGACGCGCATTCCACAAGTAATCTGGATTTTATGGAATGGGGAGTCGCGCAAGCCCGAAGAGGGTGGGCGGAAAAAAAGGATATTTTGAATACGCAGCCGTGGAAAGCGTTCCAGAAATTCTTGAAATGAGAAAAAGGGACTAGAAGTCAAACAATCGCTTTTGCTTAGGGGGAGCGGTAAAGCCCGAAACGCGCACGCCGATTCGACGAATGAGGAAAGGCTCGGTTTCGAGGAGAAGGAGGAAGAGGGATTCGATTT
>CAYHJZ010000115.1:0-1924 GCA_964357115.1 uncultured archaeon
CTTCATCAATGTCCTCATCGGGAGTAGATGCGCCGGCACCAATTCCGACGTGCTGAATGTCGGTAAACCATTCGGATTTCAATTCTTCTACCGATTCAATCCAATACGTTTTCGTATATTGCTCGCACAACTCGGCTTGTCGTTTCGTGTTACCTGAATTTCTTCCCCCAATCACAATCATCACGGGGACGCGCATCGCCAATCCCACGGCGCCGGGCTGCATCTCGTGCATCGCATTGCAAATCGTATTGTAAATACGCACTTCTCTCGCTTTACCCATGACTGCCATCGCGACGGCCTGAACATTATCATTGGATTGCGTGGTCTGCGAAACAATTCCTATTTTTGTCAACACAGGGTAATGCAACTTCTCCACAATCGCCTCATCGGATTTCTCTTTCATGATTTCATCGTTCGAAAAATACTGATTCTTTCGAGGAAAGAGCTTGCTCGCTTCCTGCGCATTCTCCACGACTACTGCTGTGGGGGCGTAGGACTTGATTCCTTCCACTTCCGGATGACCGTGTTCGCCGACAATAATGACTTGGTATTTCTCATCAAACAAAATCTTCGCGGTTTTATGCACCATCGTCACGAACGGACAGGTGGTGTCGACGATATTGAGATTCTTCGCCTTAGCTTTTTCCATCGCCTGAACGGTGACGCCGTGCGCGCGCATCAACACCGTACTCTTCTCAGGAATCTCATCCATGGAATTCAAGTGATCAAAGCGTGAAATCTTGGACGCGGCGTAGGGGTTATCTTCCACGAGCTTTCCGCCGTGTTCAATGACGGCTTGTACGACGCGCTGGTTGTGAACGGGCATTCCGTACAAGTACGCGGGGCCCTTGTCGAGTGTTTCGTGGGCGAGCTTGACACTGCGTTTGACTCCAAAACAAAAACCGGCGGCGCGGGCGACTTCAATCTTCATGCGGGATTCCTCACTTGATGCAAAAAGGTGCTTCTACTACAAAAAGGGGTCATTTGCATTATAAAACAAACCCAAAAATAAGACCATTGTCAATACTAAATTCGACAATAGACGTTTTGCCGAGGTTTTCCGGTTGGTTTTAATGCAAAGCGGGGGTGTAATCCCTAGCATGCGTGGAATTGAAATTTTTCTTTTAGGAATGGTGTTCGTACTCGCCGGTTGTCTCGAGCCTGCTCCCTCGGTTGTGGAAGAAGTGCACCTGCACGCGGACTTTTCTCTCGTGTTAGATGGGGTTCCATTTAACTTGGCACACGAAAAATACATGACGAGCGACAAAAATAACCGCAGCGCGCTGGTGCACTTGCACGATCTCGACGGGAATGTCGTTCACGTTCACGCTCCTGGAATTACCATTGGAGATTTCCTCGAGAGCATTGGACTATCCCTCAAAACAACCAACAACGCCATTACGCTCACGCTGGATGACGGAACGGTGTACGAAACTCCCCACTTTGGGTGTCATGAAGTAAGTGACGGACAAACCATTTGTGTGGATCCCGCTCCCGATTCGAAAACGATTGAAGTGTACGTGAATGGAAACGAAATAGAAGAAAATGAGAATTATCTCTTCAAAGACCTGGATCGCGTGCTCGTGATTTATCGCTCACTCAACGCAGAAGTTGGGCCCTTCCTTGAAGCAGTAACCGACAACGCGTGCATTCAAAGTGGTAAGTGTCCCGAACGCGGAGAACCTAGCGACGAATCCACCTGTGCAGGCAGCTCGTGCGGCGTTGGAAGCATTGCAACATGAACGAATGACCTATTATGGTTGCCCCAAAAGAATTTGATGTTATTATTTCGGGAGCCGGCCCCGCAGGAAGCACGTGTGCTCTTTTCCTTGCCCAAAAAGGAAGGAACGTGTTACTATTAGAAAAAGAAACCTTTCCCCGAGACAAAATTTGCGCCGATAACAAGACGTGGAAATGCCTCGAC
>CAYHJZ010000116.1:0-1898 GCA_964357115.1 uncultured archaeon
CGAATCATGTCACGACAAGCCACCGCGGAACGAGAGAAGCGAGCGAATATTACGAAGAGTGAGGGAGATAAATTAGCGGCACGAAATTTGGCTGACGCGGCGCGCATCATGAATGAGACGAGTGGAGCGATGCAACTACGAACGCTTCAAACAATTGACGGATTGGGACCAACGCCATCGAACACGGTGATTCTGTTCCCCGTGGACTTGATGGATGGAATCAAACAATTATTTGGAAATAGTGAAGTGAAAAAGAAAAAATAAGGTTGAGCGAGGACGGAGGGATTTGAACCCTCGACGGGCTGCTTAAGAGGCAGCTACTCTACCAGGCTGAGCTACGTCCCCAACTATTTGTTGACCAATAGAAGACGCGAGTCTTCTGTTGTCCGTCGAACCCGCCCTATGAAATGGGCGAGGTACGACCCCAACTATTTATGGCCAATATAAAGGAAAACCGCCAAAAAACGATTATAAAGCGAGTGGAAAAAGAAGAGAAAGTTAGTCCACGCGAACCGTTATTTGAGAAACGAGACGAGAACCCGTGAACTCGACGAACGAATAGTAATATTCTCCTTCTAGAGGAAAGAACTGTTGATTTTCAGGAGAGACGGGACGGGAGAAGAGGGACAGCGTGTAGTCACCGGGAGGAAGGGAAGGGGAGGCGGAAAGAGTGACGTCGACGGGGTGAACCCAGCCGGAATAAAACTGAGGGAAGGTGGGTTCGAGGAGAATGGAACCAGACGAGGTGTAATATAAGTAAACAGAAAGATGGGGAGAGGAAGAAGTGGTAGTGAGGACGCCTTCCTGAAACGAACGAATGCCAAAACCCGCATGTAAAAAGAAACGGAGCGAGCGCGACTCGCCGGGAGAAAGCGCAACGGATTGAGAAAAGGGGTACGCGCCGAAACCGACCGCACCGTAATGGGTGGGAGAGGGATTGGTCCACGAAGACAAACCGTCTGAACGAAACGAGGGATAGAACTAGTGTTGAAGATATAGGTCGGGAGAAATGGAGGAGAGAAAAACAAACGAACCGGATTCAACCGCGGAAGAAAGGTCGAGCAGACAAGAGGGAATGGGGGGGAGGAGTTCGAAGACGGAGGGGGAGAGCGAGTACGCGTCGCGGGAAAAAGGAGTGCACTCTAGCATGGAAGGCGCAGGAGGGGAAAGGAAAGTAGAGTAAAGTAGAAATAGAAAAAAAACGGAGGCGAGAAGCAACAGGGGAAAAGCGTAGCGTGAACTAATCATGCTGGACCGCCCCCGTATTGACGTTGCGATCAATGGTAGTGCCGTTGGAAACACCCACAAAGTCACCCCAGAACCAGAGGTTCAGGTCTTGAGAGCCGGAAGTGTAACGAAGTTTTCCCAAGGAGTGATTCGAATCCGAGAGCGAGACACAATTTTCAGAAGGGTTCTGCGTGCACGTGAGGAACCAATACTCGAAACGGGGAGCCGCTTTCAGACGAATGGAAGAAGGGAGGGAGGCATTGAGATCTAAGACCACATTGAAGTCGGATTGGGTGGAGGACTGATTGTCAAAAATAAAAAATGGAACCGTGGAAGACTGGCCTTGAACATTTACCTTATACTGCGTGGAAGCGGTGGCTTCGACGTACCCCTTTTGACACGAAGAACCGCCGGAAAGATTGCCCTGACCCGTTGTACAGCCAGAGGAAGGGAGAGAAACCGTGAATGTGAAATCTTGGAGACCGCCGTAAAATTGATTGAGCAAAATGTGGAAAGAACCACTATTACCCTTGGAGTTCACATCGCCCAAACCAGAAGCAATAGTAAGATCGTTGCGATACCCACCCCCGTCGAGGTCGACCCAATTAACGGCCTTTCCTGCGTTAGGAATGGCACCCAAAAAGAACCCGGTGGTAGAACCGAACAAAGCT
>CAYHJZ010000117.1:0-1836 GCA_964357115.1 uncultured archaeon
ACGAACTGAATCGCCACAATTAATTTGTTGCGAAAACAGGAATTAAAATTAAACCCAATCTTAGACATGTGAGTGGATTTCGTTTCACTCGAAAAAAATAATCAAAACTTAAAAGAAAAAAATGCATTATTTCTTCCGCTGGTGTAACTGAATCTGTTCATCCCAGCATTTCTGGGCTTCTTCCATACACTCGTAAAAGAAAGATTTGTCTTGCGTGACGCGCAATAATGCTTCTGTCGCCAAACCGTGGCGATTGGTTTCAAGAAAAAAAGCGTTCGGTTTCTTTCTTTTTGCCTTCCTACGTTGCAACCGTTGCAATGCGATGTCAGTGCGCTCCTGCTCTTCCGACAACAATTCTACTATCGACTCCACATTTACTTCAGGAATTTGAGAGCCTGCACCCCGGCTAAAAAGAAGAAAAAGAGGCAAATTTTTTACTAAACGTTTTCGTAATCGCGCCGCCGCCACGTCGAGAATGAGCGTGGTCACGTAACTCTTGGCAATCACCCTGCGTTTAAGCGCACTTGCAGGGGATAATCCTTTCTTACCCGCCATCATAGGAGGAAGAAATTTTCCATTAGCGAACTCATTCGCTTGGGCCTGATTTTCTCCCCATCGTGTCCAACGCAGTGTTTTTCCGCCGTTGGGACGAACCACAACTTTCAAAATTCCCCTTTCCAAAAAGTGTCGAGCCAATCGTCGCGGACTCGTTGCTCCAGGAATAGGTCGGACGTTTAATTGATGATATGGATCGAGACGAAAAACGAGACGAGCATGCCATTTCAGAGGAATGCGTCGAAATGAAGGAAGAGGTTCCCTGGGCATACATCCAAGGAACGCACCTCCCAATAAAAAGTGCCCTTACTGTCGTGCGCGCTGTCGCAAGTATCGCTTCTTCCGACGCTCGCGTCGCATTTTCTTCTTTTTCCATTTCCAGCGCTGTCGTGCTCTGGTCTTTTTGAAGCGGGATGAATCTTTTGCTCGAGAACCCAAATAAATCACCTAATACGTAACCAAAACACGCCGGGAATGGTTTAAAAAAGAAGACCCTAAGTGCGACGATTCTTCGCCTTTTGAGAACGAATATGCTTCCTCATTCCTTTGGACGGGTGCTTCAATGTGATAAAAAACCGAGCCCCTACTAGAAAAACCTCTTGATTCGAAGACGCTGATCAACTCTTTTTGGGTTTCACCGCCCAAATCATTTCTTACTTTTATAAACATTCTGTGATTGAAATGGTAAAGCTAGTCGCCCCTGTCGTCTAGCCCGGTTAAGGATCGGAGCCTTTCAAGCTCTTGACGCGGGTTCGAATCCCGCCGGGGGCATTCCAATAACTTATAAAGTCGTCGTCGCAAAAACAAGTAGAAACCTGTGATTTTGTATGGCTCGATTCCCTGAAGCAATGACCCGCGTATTCGCGCACATGTATATTTGTATGAAATGCAACGCCCGCAACCGCGGAAGCGATGGAAAGAAACCCACGATCTGCCGAAAATGCTTTTCAACGGCGTTGCGATTAAAGAAGAAAGGAAAGGTCACGAAGGCGTAGTCCCCCATGACACGCACTTCCTTTTCGATTTTCTCCACTCTCCTCGAACTCACGCGACCCATGAATGCGGTCATGTCGATGGTGGCCGTGTACATTGGATTCGCCCTCAGTCATGAATCATTGGCTTTTTCTCCCGAGCTCATTTTTGCATTACTCTCCGTTTTCTTTATCTCCGGCGGCGGACAAGCCATCAATGATTACTTTGATGCCCCTATCGATGCGAAACAAAAAAAGCACCGACCGATTCCGAGTGGACGCATTCAACGAAACCACGTGTTGTTTTTCT
>CAYHJZ010000118.1:0-1821 GCA_964357115.1 uncultured archaeon
AGCCGGAAGATTTTGTTGAATTATTTTTGGACATGATGAGCGAACGCTAGCGGGGTTGCGTCGCGAGGGCACAGAAGTAATGCGCCGTGGCTCCGGAGAGAGTGTCACAAAGCGCCGCGTTGCCGGTGACTCCGGCGAGAGAGATGAGGCAGTTCTCATTTCGTTCGCGCGTGAGAATGAGGGAACACGTCTCCGGGTTTTGTTGGGCGTACGCGATTTCATGATAGCACGTTTCTTTTCCCGCGAGCGTGCTCATTTTTTCACACACCGCAAGATCGTTTTCCACAATTCCCGCGAGAATGTAGCATGCATCCTTGGGGCTTCCTGCCCATGCGTCAATAACAGGATGAATACTCCAGAGCGCATCGCATTCTTTTTCCGTCACGGAGACGAGGGGGCGTATTCCGGATTGGCGATAAAATTTTCCTGTGAAAACGGTCGGAGAAGTTTTGTCCAGCGTCGTCGCGCCCGCCCATCCCACGCGGAGAGAATCCGGGGGACTCACGAGAAGGGCAAATACGAAGGGATCGGGACACCCGCAAAGACTACACGCGGGAGTCGGACTCCGGTACATGAGTTCCACTCCCAACACGGGAATGTCGCGGGCGGCATAATACTGTTGAATGATCACTCGTTCCTCGTTCACGGGGAAGGCGGTGTACACGGCATTATTTTTTTCTGCCCATTCACTTCTCCACGGGATAGTGGCACACCGGAGGGGTTGCAGTAACACCAATTCGGGCGCGTGGTCTTCCGTGGGGTTAATGTACGTCGCCTGCCACCGCGTCACGGCGTGAATGGCAAAAAGAGATAGGAGGATAATGCCGAGGGTCAACCCCAATGTCACGCGATTCATTCCACGGAAACGGTGGCGCGGTTAATAAATTGCCCCCGCGTTAATAGGAGCTTTTTTAAGGTTGGAAATGTTAATAGGTTAGTCGCCGAAATGGGCGATTTAGAGATTATTTTGAGGGGGATTGCATCATGAGCTCGTTTTTTGACCGCGTGGGTAAACTAAAAGAAGGGGAAAGCACCGGGTACACGCCCTCGGGCTCGGTAATTGGGCACCCTCAACCCCAGGTATCGGTTCCGCAACAAAGAACGGAACAGCAGATCAAGGACGATGAAGCCTTGATGGAAATGATTCAGGAGACCAACGCCAAAATTTGTGTCATTGGAGTGGGGGGCGGCGGAACGAATACGATTCAACGCTTGAGCGAAGTAGGTTTAGAGAGTGGAGAAACGTACGCCGTGAACACGGATGCACAGGCCTTGTTGCACATTCGCGCGCATCGAAAGATTTTGATTGGAAAGCAATTAACTCGCGGTCTCGGAGCAGGTTCCGACCCCGGAGTAGGAGAAGCGGCCGCGCGCGAGAGCGAGGAAGAGCTCAAGGGATTATTGAAGGGCGCGGATTTAGTGTTTATTACGTGCGGAATGGGTGGCGGAACGGGCACGGGTGCCGCTCCCGTAATTGCCAACATTGCCAAGTCCACGAACGCATTAACCGTGGGCGTCGTCACGCTCCCCTTTACGGTGGAAGGGCGCACGCGCATCGAGAATGCGTTGGATGGATTGAATCGCCTACGTAAAGAGGCGGATACTGTGATTATTATTCCGAATGATAAAATTTTGGAGATCGCGCCCGACTTGCCTGTGAATGCCGCATTCAAGGTGGCAGACGAAGTATTAGTGAATGCAGTGAAAGGAATTGTCGACATGGTCACGAAGCCCGGATTGATTAATTTGGACTTTGCGGACTTACGCACCATCCTATCTAAGGGTGGAGCCGCGCTCATTGGGTTAGGAGAGAGTCGCTCC
>CAYHJZ010000119.1:0-1764 GCA_964357115.1 uncultured archaeon
CACCTGCGCCGCCAATGATGAGGGCAAGGGAACGGGAACGAGGATGAAAAATAGAATTTCTTCCAGGGGTTGATTGCCTAAAAACAGCCCCAAAACGAGTGATTCGTCAAACGACCAATGCCTTGCCTCGACGGCGAGAATGTCCCACACTACAAAGGCGCTTCCCGCCATGGCAATCGCGGCTCCGGCGGCTTTCCACTCTTTCTTCGACCAACGACTGGGGAAAACCTTTCCCACGCATAGAATGCCAATCAAAACCAGTGCTAAGTACGCGGCGTAGGTCCATTCACTCATGAAAAAAAGAAAGGAAGCGTGTCCCTAAAAAGGGTTTCACGCCTGAGCCGAAGAACGACGGCGGGAATGCGTACGAGCTTCGGTTTGACGAGGAATCGGCAACGAATGATTCTGCTTGCGCGGCATTAATCGATATCCCACCCACGCGGCGGCCTTAATTACGGCATGCACGGGCATGGCAATGAGCGTCGCTGCCTGATACACGCCGGGGAGCATGGAGAACTGATCCTGCAACTCGGGCTCGGTCATCAACGCACTCGCGTGCTCGTGAATTCCCATCGGCAAGTGCGAACGAACTTCGTGCGCAGGAAAATACTCCTCTAATTGGTACAATCCCATCATGTGGCGTGCACTATTCGAGAAAAAATCGACTGCATTCTTCGTGCGGGGAACCGTGACCATTGCACTGGCGTGCGTGTCAACGGAATCCATTCCTAAATACATGGACAACCATAAGTCGTCCGCAATCACATTCTCAGGAAAACGCGTGCCGCGAATCACATTCCCTCGTACTGCGGTACACGACGCCTTGCGGTCGCGCAACGCTAACGTGGAGAGGGAGATGTCGCTCATTCCAAACAAGAAATGATCCAAGAACGAACCGGATTTGGGAGCTAACGCCACATCGTTAGCGGAAATGGCATTCAGACTCTTATCCTGCTTGAGCGCGGAAGACAATAGGGACAACGTCTCGGGTTGCACGTGCGCATTCGCGTCCAAAAAAACCACGACGTCATTCGCGCCCATTCGGTGCTCTTGCTCGGCCTTGTCAATCAACGCATTCAACGCTCTCGGTTTTCCGGGAACATTCTCAATTACGTAATCCATGTTATCGTGTTTCGCCTTCATGGCTTCCAACACATCGACGGTTCGATCGGTGCACGCGTTCGCACACACGAGGACGTGAAAATTATCCGGAACACCTTCCGACGCGTTCACTGCACTTACGGTGGCCGGAATCGTTTTGGCTTCGTTGCGCGCCGGCATCAGCACAACCATTTCTTCGTTCGTAGAGGGAGATTTCATAGATGCAACCTCAAGTTTTTCGCCTATAAATACCTTCTGCGTAAAACCGCTCTCCGAGGGAAATGAGGTGGTGTGCCTCGCGTCCCGGGGCACGTCTTTTATTCTCGAATTCACCCTCCTCTCACATGCAGCGCTACTTTCTTCCCATGCTCGGACTTGCTGCGTTGATCGTGCTCTTTTTCTCTTTCGAACTCCGCTACGAGTGGTTGGCGATTGGGATCATGCTCCTCCTCATCTACGCGGCGCTCTTCCTCAACCCTATGCACCACCTCCACCGCCACGCCTTTCCTGAAGAAGAGAAAAAAACCAGTGGAAAACGAAAACTCGAAAAGAAAAAAAGCGTGAAGAAAACGAAAAGGTGAATTTTTTTTCTTTAGAGTGATTTCCCCTCTCTCGAGTACTTTTCCCCCCACTCTATTTTTTTCTCCCCCTCCTCCTTTTCCT
>CAYHJZ010000120.1:0-1755 GCA_964357115.1 uncultured archaeon
AAAGGGTTGAAGACCATGCCGTGCACGACTAACACTCCCTTGTTTTCCCCAGATGATTCTTCTTCCCATTTTTCAAAGGAGGGAAAGTAAGCCAATGTCCCCCCATCGTGTTGCATTTCCAATCCGCTAAAATAGCGTATTTCTCTAGGAAAACCTGAAAAAACTTTTTCTCCCGAGGAATGATGATGAATCCATGACCCCACTCCCGAAAAATTAAAATCATCTTGTTGTTTTTCCAGTGCTATGAAAGAACCTCCCACTAATCCCGTGATGAGGCCAACTAACACGACCTTTTTCATGGTTAAACCGAAATAATTCCGGGAGTGGAGGGCTTGGTTGAGGCCTTTGGCAGCTAACAAGGACAGCGGAATAGACACGGGGAGCAAAAATCGAATAGAATCGGGCGCATGAGAAAGAAAAAAGATAATGCTTAACGAAATGAGTGCCCAATACCCAGTAAAGGAATGATACCTCCCCGCGTGCCACCATCCTACTATTGCAAATGGGAGGAGAAAGAAGGGGAAGAGGGTCAGAGCATTCATCGCGCTTTCGACGAGAGTGGATAATTGGGCAACGGGAAAACTCGCTCCAATGATTACCACTGTCAATCCCATAAAAAAAAGCGTCCACTTTTTCATTCTCTGCGTGATTTTCTTTTTTCCTATTTCTACTCGTTGTTTCTCATAGAGATGTCGGGAGAAAAACCATCCCATCCCAATGAGGAGGGGGAGAACCCACCCATGGGATTTGAGCGCAGCCCCCAATACTATTCCGAAAATGAATATTCCTTTTCCTTTCAACGATTTTAGTTGTAGCCCATACACGGCAATAGCGGTTGCCGTCACCACTCCCGTGTCAAGCAACCCATAATTGGAATAACTCATGAATGCGGGATTAAAGGCGAACAATGCGGCCGCAATTAATCCAATTTCCGTTCCAAACCACGCGCGACCGAGGAGGTAAATTAGGATAATAGAAACTATTCCCCAAAAAAGGGAGAGCATTCTCCCTACTATCAGTGGATCTATTGCGGGAAAAATTTTTGCAGCTAGAATATTGGGGATAGCAGGGTGAGGTAAGTCGGTGGAAAAAATAAAATCTGGATTTTCTTGATTTAGTTTAATATTCCACGCATACAAGGACTCGTCGTTTAGACCCACTGGCGCGTGGATGAAAAAAAAAAGCAATCCTCCAAAAATCAAGAGGATAGCCCCTAAACCTATACATCCCATTCGAGAATCCATATCCCCTACACCTATTTCTCGTTTTTATGGTGTTCTTTTGGGTGCATTACAAATAGGAGCGCAGCGCTTTAGGAATAGTAAGATTCCCCTCTGCATCGGAGTGGTTTTCTAGAATCGCGCGGAGCATGCGGGAAGTCGCCACACCGGTCGCGTTGAGCGTGTGGGGATTGGCTTTGCTTCCATCCTCTTTCGTGTAACGAATGTTCAAGCGGTGGGATTGGTAGGTAGTGCAGTTACTCAAGGAAGCCAATTCGAAGTACTTTTTCTCTCGTGGAGACCAGCCTTCCACATCATACTTTTTGGCGGCCACAATACCAATGTCGCCGGTGCATACGTTCACGACGCGGTAGGGAATCTCCAATCCTTGAAAAATTTTCTCAGTGTTAGCGCGCAAACGTTCTAGCCACATCGCGCTATCCTCTGGGGTGCAGATGACGACTTGTTCTACTTTGTTGAACTGGTGCACGCGAAACAAGCCCCGCTCATCCAAACCATGCTTGCCGACTTCCTT
>CAYHJZ010000121.1:0-1670 GCA_964357115.1 uncultured archaeon
CTTCCCACTCGGCTTTGGCTTTGAGTTCCTTCAACGATGACGCGTTTCCGCCAATACTGCAATTGTTTTGAATCTGGAATTCAAACGTGACACTCGGGCCGTCCGTGCTCGTGACCCACGAATTCGGCGTCACGTTGAGGCACGTAGGATCGTCGACTTCGCTGGAGACGCCGAGCGTGTATTTGATAGGCAATTCGAGCACGTGCGTG
This sequence comes from uncultured archaeon, assembly GCA_964357115.1. GTDB lineage: Archaea > Iainarchaeota > Iainarchaeia > Iainarchaeales > VGJJ01 > VGJJ01. The sequence goes on from CAYHJZ010000121.1 coordinate 210, forward strand.
CTGCCGTAACTGGCAATTTCAATCGCAAGAACGACAGACAAGTCTTCGTGTTCCACGAGCGCAAGTGCTTCCGGCGTGAGGACGCTGCGCAGGTTCACTTCGAGTTCTCCCTTCGCCGGAATGACAATGTCCGTGTACGCGAGGAGACTCGATTCCACGGCTTCGCGGTCAATGAGTCCCTTGAGGTTTCCTTGTAAGGTAATCGATTTTACCGAGACGGGAATCGTCAGAAGGTTCGTGAGCGTGAACGGCGTGTTTTTCTCGAGGTTGGTTTTCACATTCATTCCAATTCCCAAGGTTGAGGGTGTGATGGATACGACTCCGCTCGAGACTTCGACTATTTTGGAGAAGGGATTGTATTCTTCTTTCTGCACGCGCACTTCAATTTTCTTCCCCGCGAATTGAGCAGGTAGTTCGATGTCCGCGTTCCCCGCGTCATCCGTGAAAGTGGAGGCGAGAATAATCCCGAGGTTGTTTTCCAATGTCACTAAGGCTTCGTCAACTTCATCCCCAGTATCCGCGTCTTCGACGTGGAGGTTAACGGTGAAGGGCACGCCGCTCGGGAAAACATCCTCATCTAAGGTGACGATGAGCGACTTATCGCCCGTTATGTTGACTTGAATGGTTTTGGAGAACACGACTTCGAAGTCGGAGACGAGTTCGAGTACCATGACGCTGGTCCCGACTTCCGTGGGTCGAAAGTGAATCGTCCCGCCGACTTTCTTTTGCGGAGTAAAGTTGCCTAAGTTGATAGGCGAGGCGAATTCACTATCGTTGACGGTTCCTTTCAGGAGTTGCGCGTCCGCAGTAAATAGTTCATACGTCGTAAAGTCAATTCCATCCCCCGAAGCACTAATACGTAAGTTCGAGTTGGTGTGAAACTCGTCCCCATTGTTGAGAATGTTAAATGTCATTCGGTATTCTCCGAAGACGCGGGCGTTGTATTGATCCGTCACATCCTCAATGAGTTCATTTTCTACGTCAAAGATAGAAGCATCGAAGCAAAAGTGCGTGTCGCACGTCGTCGTAACGCCGACTTGATACGTCGCGGACTTAGTCGCCGCATACAACTCATCCACCGGGTTGGCGTCTACCGGGTCGCGGAGCGTGTCTCCGTTCTCGGTTTGGGCTTTGTAAAATAGTTTAAGTGTTTCCTGCGGCGGTGCCGTGTTGAGCACGCGGAGGTTCACTTCCATGTGATACACGCCGGGGTTAATTCCTTGGACGTGAGCGTTAATCCACTTGGCGTTTCCAAACGTAATACTGTCTCCATCCTCATTGAGTCCATTCGCGGGATCCCATGAAGTCCCTTTCACCACTCCCGCGCGGGGGAAGTTAACCGATTGAATATACCAGTCTTCCTTCTCCACGATGTCTTTTTCTCCGGCGCGCACGTGCACGGTGAGGAAGTCGATGTCATCGTGTTCTTCTGGAATAATTACGCGGAATCGAGCCACATAG
>CAYHJZ010000122.1:0-1647 GCA_964357115.1 uncultured archaeon
TTCAATGAAGAAGGGGGCGAGTTCGGGCGAGGCCGAGTCTCCGAGTACGCGGAGCATGATTTGTTTCGCGCGCGCGTCTTTTTCTTTGACGTACGCGCGTTTGACTTTTTCGAACGCAAGAGGAAGTTTGGTACTTCCAAGTGCCGTCGCAATTTCGGCGCGTACGCCCCAAAAAGAATCATTTTTGAGTGCATTCTCGAGGGCGAGCAGTTCATCTTCTCCCGCAATGAGGGCTAAATTAAGCGCGGCCGAGATTCGATGCACCACGTGCGGGTCGTGCGCAAGTTGATGCATCCACATGTCGCGCGGCTTGATGGTATTCATCGCCTTGAGAACGAATACGTCCGGATCCACCACCACATTGTGGGGTCTTTTTTCGAGCGGGAATGTAAACACGTTTTCTTTTTCGTGAATAATTTTTTCTTCTCGAATGGTGTTTTTTCCGGCGTCAATGCGAATAGTGAGGGGGAGATTATACAGTTCGCCGGGTTGGGTTTGGATAATGCGCACCGTCACGCGTTTCTTTTTCTCATCGTAGGAGCACTCCGTCTTGAGTGCGGGGTGTCCGCTGCGGTAAATGAATTGATCAAACCACTGCGTGACATTCTTTCCCGTGGTTTCGCGAATAGCCGTGAGTAAGTCTTCCGTGATCACGTTTTGGTTCGCGTGTTTTTTCACGTAGTGTTGAATGCTTTTTCGAAAGCCGTTTTCTCCAATCATTCCGCGTAAGCTGTGTAAAACGAGAGCCCCTTTCTCATAGAGGTGGCGATCAAACACATCCGAGGGAGAAACGTATTGGTTCGTCACGATGGGTCGGCGATACTCTTCGGTGTCTTCCAGAATGTAGGTTTTGTAGTTCTGATACAGCTCGTATCGGAATTCGTCCTTTCCGAGACTTTTTTCCATCCATAACGATTCAAAATACGTGGCAAAGCTCTCGTTTAGCCATCCGTGCGACCAGTCGCGACACGTGAGGAGGTCGCCGAACCACTGGTGCGCCAATTCGTGGGCAGCGAGCATTTCTCCAGGGTAGGGATATTCTTTTCGCGCGATTTCATCTTGCAAATACAAATCCGTCTGGGTTGTGCACGTGGTGTGTTCCATTCCCCCATAAATAAAATCCGCTACCGCGACTTGCGCGTATTTGGCGTGAGGGTACGTCATTCCCGTGAATTCATTGAAGAAGGCCATCATTTTGGGAGTGTTTCCGAACGATCGTTGAATGGCTTCTTCTTTTCCTTTTTCACAGTAGTATAAAATATCCGTTTTTCCACATGTGTCTTTGATTTCGGCAAAATTCCCAATCATGAATGCGTTCAAGTAGCTCGAGTTAGGGTGGCTCATTCTCCAATGGTACACGCGTTCTCCATCTTTGGTTTTGGAAACATTCACTAAGTCTCCGTTCGCGACCGCGATGAAGGGCTCGGCGACGCGCAGTTTCATTTCAATCGGGCATTTGCTCTCGGGCTGATCCTGACACGGATACCAGTGTCGTGCTTCCTCGGCTTCGGAGTGCGTCCACACTTGGTAAGGTTTGTCCGGGCGATCTTTCGTGGGGTGAATAAAGAACAATCCCAGTTTGGGTTTCACGACCGAATATGTTATTTTCACACTGGCTTTTTTGGTTTGAGGGGGAAGGGTGATCCA
>CAYHJZ010000123.1:0-1530 GCA_964357115.1 uncultured archaeon
GCTCCCACGATGTGGCAGTTGGCTTTTTTGACGTCGTCTTCCATTCGGGCAAATCCTTTGATTTCCGTGGGGCACACGAATGTAAAGTCGAGGGGGTAAAAGAACAATATGACCCACTTTCCTTTGTAATCACACATTTTAATTTTCTTAAAGTCGCCTTTCACATAGGACATGGCGCTAAAATCAGGGGCTTTTCTTCCTACCATCGTCATGAATTCATACACCTCTCTTGGTTGAGTATACTGAATTCTTTCCCCCATTTTGCTTAAAAAAGAATGGAAATCGATTCCACTATTTTTAAGGGGTTTGGGTCTCTAGGTTGGCTATACGAGCATTTTTGGGAGATGAATCAGATTATGGCCGAACTAATGAAAGTACAACAATTGCGACCCCGCATGGGAAATGTGTTTATTGAACTCGAAGTCGTTTCGAAGGGAGAACCTCGCGCATTTGCCTCGGCAAAGGGAGAGGGAAAGGTCTGCAACGTCGCCGGAAAAGACGAAACGGGCGAAGTGCAGGTTTCATTGTGGAACGAGCAGATTGACCAAGTCAACGAAGGAACCAAAATTCGCATTGAAAACGGATGGGTTTCCGAGTACAAAGGGCAACTCCAACTCTCCACCGGAAAGTTTGGAACCTTGCACGTGCTATAGCTCGGCTTTTTTCCAAAAACCCGGGAAAAAGGAAATCGGGTTCCTTTCAGGAACCCCAACCATTTTTTTTAAAATCAGGATAAACAATTCCTTGAAAATCTCGGGTCGAACTATTCTTTTTTTGAGGGAGGATTCTCCTCCTTTTTTCCTTAGGAATTAGGCCTTCGGCGTTCTAAACCGGGAACGTTTATAAATCGTTGGCTGAACGTTTGGAATACAACTTCCTCGGAGGGAAGACCAGCATGAGTATATACGACGATTCAATTTTACACCTAGATGAAGACGGCGACGGAGACGATTCCGGCGATGAGGACAGCTGGGAAGAAGATGAGGAAGAAGAAGAGTCGGATGAAGAAGACTTCGGCAGTGACGACGAATAGTCGTCTCTCTCCTCTCTTTTTACCTTTTTTTTGATTCTATTCCTACGCTCACGCCTGCACGGTTTCCTTTTTAACAACCAAATTGTTTCCTCTTTACTATGACCACCGAGGCTCGCATTGATTTGATTACGCAGGGGTTGGAAGAAACCCTCACGCGTGAGGATTTGCAGCGCGCCCTCGATGAAAAAATTCCTTTGAATCACTACATTGGGTTTGAGATTTCCGGCCAGCCTCACATCGGCTCTGTTATTCAGTCGATGCGCCACATTCGCAATTTTATGGAAGCCAAGGCCGATTGCCAAATTTTTTTAGCGGACTGGCATACGTGGATTAATGATAAACTTGGTGGCGACAAAGAAGCCATTCAGCGCGTGGCTAAGGGCTATTTTACCGATTGTTTTCACGCGGGGGCAAAAATAACCAACACGGATGCGAAGAAAATCACGTGGGTGTTGGGGAGTGAGCTCTACCACCATCAAGATGCGTACTGGGAGACC